>JBAXYP010000224.1:0-3896 GCA_041670725.1 Sphaerochaetaceae bacterium | reverse complement strand
TTTTGCCTCGCGTCTCCGGACTCAAACCTTCTTTGTTGTAGATCGCCCTGTGTATGGAGGCAAGAGAATAACCTGTCGCCTTCGATATGTCTTTCAGCGTCACGTTTTCACCATCCGCTCAATGTCCTTCTCTGTTTCAGTATAACAGAAAACCCGTATTTCAAGAGATACTTTCCTTGATTTTCTCAAGAAGCTTCACAGATAATTCCAAAGATGCCGAAGGGAATTCCTTTGCGTCCTCAACGATCAGCACTCTGGCATTCTCACCGTACACAGCAACATGCCATTCCCCTCGTTCCACGACATAGAGCGTCTGGGGAAACATTTTTCTGATGACAAGCTTCCCCAATGTCTCGCCCTTCCCAGCAGTGACCAAGTGTACATTCCCACAAAGAAGGAAAAACGCTTCATCCGTCTTGGCATGCTTCTCCATCTTTCGTATCGAATCCTTGTCATTGGAAAACATGGCATAATCAGAATATGCGACTCTCCAGTTTTCGGAAAAGAACACATCTTGAAATCCTTTCGACCCATCACTGATGCGCTGTTCGATCATACCGTCACCCAAAGATAAGATTTGGCAAAAACAAAGTGATTTGAGGAACAAGGATCAAGACAAGGATCTCCAAAAAAATCGCACAGAAAAAGGAAACTGATTCCTTGACGAAATCCCCCACAGAACATCCCTCAATGCCACAAACAATGTAGATTCCCGTTCCGACAGGCGGGGTCATGCATCCCAACGTGATCATGGTCGACATACAAATACCGAAATGTACGGGATCAATCCCCATTTTCGTCACGACGGGAAGAAACAATGGAGTAAGAAGCAATGTGTTTACATCACTGTCCATGAACATACCGGCAAAAAAAAGAAACACCATCATCAACAACATCATCAATGTTCCGTTCGTCGTTATCGAGAGGAGGAACTTGCTCATCAAGACCGGAACTTCGCCATAGGTAAGCGCATACCCAAAAATACCGCTGAAGGCAATGATGATTATGATGCTTCCCAAGTCGGACATCGCATTTTGCAGAGCTTTCCAGAATTTTTCAAGCGTCAACTCACGATAAATGAAAATGCCACAAAAAATGGAATACACGACGGCAAACGCACCCGCCTCCGAAGGGGTAAACACGCCGAAGCGAATCCCTACGATCAGAATTACAGGAAACAGCAATGCCCAAACTGATGTTTTGAGATTGACCATTATTTCCCCGAATTTCGGAAACTCCGCATCGGGCTGTGGTACATCGTAGTGGTGGCGATGAGAGGTAATCGAAACCGTAGCCATCAAGAAGATACACATGAGGAATCCAGGAATGATCCCTGCCACAAACAACCTTCCGATGGAAACATTCCCCAAAAAGCCAAAAAGGATAAGTCCAAGGCTTGGAGGTATTGTCGCCGTTATCAAACCGGACAGGCAAGTCACTGCCGCCGTATATCCTTTGGGATAGCCTTGCTTGTCCATTTCAGGGCCAAGAACCCGGATTTCCATACTCGCATCGGCCACAGCGGATCCGGACACTCCCCCCATCAACGTGGAAAGCACCACGTTTACCTGTGCGACGCCTCCGTACATTTTCCTTGTCAAAAGCCTCGCCAACGACAAAAGATTCTTGGTGATTCCGGTCTCATTCATCAGATTTCCCGCAAAAATGAAAAAAGGAACCGCAAGAAAAGTAAATGATTGGGTCTGCGCCACAACCCTTTGGACCAAAACGCTCCAAGGAACAGTATGTTCGACCAGAAAGAACCCCACACCGGAGATTCCGATGACGAATGCGATCGGCATCCCAATAAGCAACAATATGACAAACAATGCCAACAACAAATACATCGGACTTCACCTTTTCCCTTTGTTCCGGATCTCGCCAATCGTGTTTGAGATCAATGAGAACACCATAAAAACAGCGCAAACAGGAAGACTCAATGACACCCAGCGATAACTAATGGGTAACGTCTGGAACGTTCTCTTGCCACTTGAGAGTGCAAGTTTGAATCCGAAATACATGAAAAATAAAAGAAGCAAGAACATCAGGATACGAGAAACATACCGTAAGACGCCTTGCACACGAGCGGGCAAGCGGTCCACAAGCATATCCACACCGGGGAGCGCCCCATTACGGAGCGCAATGTCCCCGCTCAAAAACGCGAGCCACGCGAAACAGAGTTTGGTGACATCCATCGTCCATTGGATCGGAATTCCAATCTTTCTGGTAATGGCAGAAATAAAGACCAGCGTTACAATCAAAAGAAACAACGCCGCCGTGATGTACACTTCCACCCTGCAAAGAACATCATATGTACGGCCGACCATAGAACGTTGTTTGGTAGGTTTTGTCATATTCACTCCACAGGAAGCGTCCGCTCGGGACGCTTCCAATTTTTCTGCTTTACAGACCAAGTTCTTTTGCAATCTTCGTACGAAGTTCGGAATATCCGAGTTTTTCATAGACGGGTTCCACGGCCGCTTTAAACGGGGCCTTGTCTACCTCTCTGATGACCATTCCTTTCTCGGTCATTTCCTTTTCTTCCTGCTTGATCATGTCCACAACAAGTCCCTGATATTTTTCACCGACCTCTCTGAATGTCTTTATGAACAAATCCTGTGCTTCCTTACTCCACGAATCGAAGGTAGCCGTACCGATGACAGGACAGCCAATCAACTGAAAATGCTCGGTTTTGTTCGTATACTTGCACACTTCATAGATATGTGAAGCATAAGAAGTAGGCGTCTGCGCTTCGCATCCGTCAATCGCCTTCTGTTCAATCCCCGCGTACACCTCAGACCAAGACATGGGGGTTGCAACGGCTCCCATAGCGTTGACGCTTTCAATAAAAAGCGGACTGGCGATAGTCCTGATTTTTTGACCTTTGAGATCCGCAGGCGTATCAACCGGCTTGTTAAGAATGAAGTTTCGAGGCCCGCTATACCAGTTTGAAGTCAACAGCTTAATCCCTTGCCCCTCAAACTGCTTCTCCCAATTCTTGTAAATCTCGGTATCGAGAAGCTTGTTGATGACAGAAATATCATCAATCATGTACGGCATTTGGATGATACCGAATTCGGGAACAAAACTCATCAGACGACCGGGGTCGGATACGGTCACTATTGGAGCTCCCTGTATGGCTTGTTCCAGCGTGTCGTCATTTTCTCCGAGAGCTCCTCCAATGAAGACCTCACATTTGAACAATCCACTTTTATTCAGGATATCCTTAATCTCATACAGCGCTTTGGATTCGACGTCCTCGGCACCATTTTCGGTGGAGAACTTCACCTCATAAGGACCGGCAGCCCCTTTTTCCGCAGTACCGCCAGAGAACAATGGCATCGCAACAAGCAACGCAACGACAAGATACAACAAACGTTTTTTCATAGAATCCTCCTCTCACTCATTCATCAGCGAATACTCGCCTTCTCACTTACCCAATTTCGTATCGACAGTCTCCAGTTCCGGGATACCCCGACCGGAGTCCTGATCCATGAACACATTGCAATCGGGATGCAGTCTCATCGCCGTTGCCGGACATTCGGCACTTATCGATCCCATAACCAACCTGAGACAAGCCTTGTTCTTTTTCCCCGTAGGAACCGTACAAACAAGATGCTTTCCACTCATAAGCATGGGGACGGTAAGAGAAAGAGCTGTTTTGGGGACGTCATCAAGAGTTCCGAAACAACCATCATGAACCTGCTGCATCCTGCAAATATCATCAAGCGTCACGACTTTCATCGCACAAGGATCCTTCAGATCCGCCATCTGGGGATCGTTAAAAGCAATGTGACCGTTTTCCCCAATTCCAAGAAATACAAGGTCAACAGGTTTTGCCAGCAACAGTTTGGCATACTCGTCGCATACGGTCTGTGGAGATTTTTTGTCAGCAA
>JBAXYP010000223.1:0-3909 GCA_041670725.1 Sphaerochaetaceae bacterium | reverse complement strand
CGATACGACTTCGACGGGAAACCACCTCCACAGGATCCTTGTCGATTGGGAACAGGACATCAGGGAAATGCAGAAGATCGTCCCCGTGATGGTGGGCGAGTGGTCGCTTCCTCATAATATTCTCCCGGATTCCTCTTCTGAAGAACGGTACTATTCCTATCGCCTTATGGCCGATGCGTTCCTTCTTGCTTGGGAACAAGCATATGCACAGTTCTTTTGGTCGTACAAGGTCAAATGCCACGACAAACCAGGCTGGGATTTTTGTGATTGCATCAATAGGGGATGGCTTCCCTTACGATTTGATGGAAAGGCGTAAGGGGTCAATGGCATTCGGTTTGTCGCCGATGAAGCCGATCCCCCGATTGTTCCATGACGGTACCGCTTTGCAGTACGGAGGATGGCAAGGGAATGTTTCTCTCCTGAGGAAGCGCTCCTACAGATGTTGAAGATTCTTGGAAGAAATAGCCATTCTTCTTTGTTTCCCTTTGTTTTTCCGATAATTCGAGTTCGGGTTTTGCTGACGTATCAATGAAGGGATGATGTCCCGAAATCGTCGTGCAAAGAGAAGATTGTGCCTTGTCGACGGCTCAGATCGCCGACACTTGGTTGTGTCATGGCATGGTTTATTTTTTCTCCACCGATTCTTTCTGTTTGCTTTTCATTTTGTTTGTCAATTTTATTGACACCTGCGTTGGAAGGTCTATAATCATACATAATATGCATGCATAATGCATCACGCATTATGCATATTCTGCTGAGGGGGCATGTTGATGCAAACGGTTGTTCTTCCATATGGGAAAGGAACGGAGGTGCTGCATATTCCAAAAGAGAACTTGGCGGGGATCATTACCATTCCTTCCAAGAAAACGATTGACGGAGGAAAAACCCAAGAGGAAATTGTGAGGGAAGCACTTGATAATCCTATATCGAGCAAGAGATTGAGCGAGCTTTCCGTTAACAAGAAAAATATTGTTGTCATCACGAGTGACCATACTCGTGCAGTACCGAGCGCAATAACGATGCCGTTGCTTCTTAAGGAGATAAGAAAAGGGAGTCCTGACGCAAGAATTACCATTCTTATTGCCACGGGACTTCATCGCGGGATGACTGAAGAGGAAAAACTTGCGCGGTTCGGCAAGGAGATCGTATCTCGCGAGACGATCGTCAACCATGACGCGTTCAAAAAAGACGGATGCGCGTATCTGGGACAACTTCCTTCTGGAAGCAAATGCGAGATCGACAGGATCGCCGTTGACGCGGATCTCTTGGTCGCGGAAGGATTCATCGAACCTCATTTTTTTGCCGGATTCTCAGGAGGGAGGAAAAGCATTCTTCCCGGAATAGCGTCGGCCACATGCGTGAATATCAATCATAGTTCTGTCCAGATGGCGGATCCCCGTTCCACAACCGGCGTACTCGACGGGAATCCCATCCACGAAGATATGGCATGCGCTGCGCGTATGGCGCATCTGGCATTCATTCTGAATGTACTTCTGGATGAGAAAAAAGAAATCGTACAAGCATATGCGGGAGATGAGGAAAAGGCGCATAGGGAAGGTTGCATGCGACTTTTGGCGAATAACGGGGTACCATCCATTCCCGCAGACATCGTGGTTACGACAAATGGGGGCTTCCCACTGGATCAAAACCTTTATCAATGTCCAAAGGGCCTTGCAAGTGCAGTTGAATGTGTAAACGAACAGGGTGTCATCATTCTGGTCGCTTCGTGCAATGAAGGACTTGGAGGGGAACATTTTGCGACGCTTATGCAAAGTGGCAGTCCCAAGGAGTTGCAAGCGAGGATTCTTGCGACTCCTCCCGAAAAGACGATCCCTGAACAATGGTGTGTACAACGTTTCACGGGAACCCTCATGAACCATCCCATTATTTTGGTTTCCTCTCTTGCAAAGGAGACCGTTGAAAAAATGGGATTCGTTTATGCGAAAACCGCCGATGAAGCCCTCCGGGAGGCATTTCGAATGAAAGGGAAGGAGGCGAGTGTGACCGTGATTCCTGATGGTGTTTCGGTAATCGTAAAAAGGAGAAAACGGATATGAAAAAAGCGATCAAGCTCAACGAATTGGATAATGTTGCTTCTTTGTTTGACACCGCCGAAAAAGGCGAACAGGTGAATGTCTTGGACACCAAAGGAAAATCCAGCATCCTCACGGTTTTGGATGACATTCCCTATGGTCACAAAATTGCACTTCGGGATCTGCAGGTCGGGGAACAGGTGACGAAGTATGGCTATGAGATTGGAGTGGTGTCGAAACCAATTAAATGCGGGGAACATGTTCATATCCACAACATTGAAAGCGTACGTGGCCGCGGCGACTGGGATGCGAAGAAACAGGCGGAAGTTCTGAAAGACATGAAGCACTGAGGAAAGGAATATGAAAAAGAAAACTACGTTTATGGGGTATGTCCGTAAAGATGGCAAGGTTGGAGTGCGCAATTATGTCGCGGTTCTCCCGTCCGTTGTGTGTGTGAGTGAAGTGGTTGAGGCGATCGTTTCGAGGACGATCAACACGCAAGGGATTCTGCATCATCAAGGTTGTTGCCAGACTCCTCCCGATTTGGTTCGGACGACGGACTGTCTGATCAAAATTGGCGAGAATCCCAACGTCGGCGCGATTCTGATCGTCAGTCTTGGATGCGAAGGGGTTGATACCGATCGTCTTGAGAAAACATTGAGGGAAACCGGCAAACCCGTGGAAAGGATCAACGTTCAGGAATTGGGAGGTACGAGTCGTGCCATTCAAGAAGGAATCGATAAGGCCCAAAAACTTGAAATGATGATAAGTGGAATGCAAAGAACCGAGGTCGATGCGTCGAATCTGCTCGTCGGCATCAAGTGCGGTGCTTCCGATACCACAAGCGGGATCGCTTCCAATCCGGTCATTGGGTATGTCGCCGACAAGATTGTCGATTTGGGTGGGACCGTAGTCTTTGGAGAAACCACTGAATTCATCGGAGCCGAACAAGTGCTCAAACATCGTGCGAAAAACGCACAGGTTGCCGCCGATATCGATCGTATCGTCCAGAGGATGGAAAACAGGGCGAAGGCCGTCGGTGTTGATATGCGCGAAGGCCAGCCGACTCCAGGCAACATCAAAGGGGGGCTTTCCACAATTGAAGAAAAGTCGCTTGGCGCGATCGTAAAGTCGGGAACAAGGACAATTCAGGGAGTTATTGAGTATACGGAAACGCCGAAGGGAAAGGGATTGTGGATTAAAGATTCCCCGGGAAGAGAAATCGAATTGCTTTCAGGCATGGCTGTCGCCGGCGCGGACATCATCATGTTTTCTACGGGGAGAGGCGCTCCTCAAGGGTTCCCCGTTGTACCGGTTATGAAAATTTGCGGAAATCCGATCACGTATCAGAAGATGATTCATGACATGGACGTGAATGCCGGATTGATTACGCTTGGCGAGAAATCGGTTGAGGAGATAGGCGAACAAACGCTTGAGATGCTGCTTCGTGTGGCAAGTGGCGAAACAACGAAAGGCGAGTCCATCAAGTACTGTAAATCGATGGACTTCTATATGCTTGGTCCGGTCATTTGACGAATTCGTAATGCCCTTACAAAAGGAGGTTTGGCATGACAACTGATGTCAATATTGTACGGGTTTTTTTAGGGTTGGTGGTGGCGATAGGATTGATTTTCTATCTCTCATCAAAAACAAAGGTTCATGTTTTCATTGCGATGATTCTTGGATCCGTCGTTGCGGGTTTGATTGTTGGATTGCCGGTCAACAAGATTACGGCATCGATTAAATCGGGGTTTGGCGGGACGCTCGGTTCCATCGGCATTATCATCGGTTTGGGCGTCATGATGGGTGCGATTTTCGAAGCAAGTGGAGCCGCCAACAAAATGGCTCTCGTCTTCATTAAGCTCTTGGGAAAAGG
>JBAXYP010000222.1:0-3921 GCA_041670725.1 Sphaerochaetaceae bacterium | reverse complement strand
TACCTGCGGCCCCACCGTGTACAACTACGCCCATATCGGAAATCTCAGGACGTTCCTGTTCGAGGATCTGCTCAAGCGCACCCTGACGTACGCGGGCTATTTTGTGACGCATGTGATGAACATCACCGATGTAGGGCACCTGACCGGCGACGGAGACGAGGGGGAGGACAAAATTGAAAAAATGGCTCACAAGACGGGACAAACCGTCTGGGAAATCGCCGATTTCTACACCAAGGCGTTTTTCAAGGATTATGATGCGTTGAACATCATCCGTCCTGCGGTCGTGTGCAAGGCGACGGACCATATTGTGGACATGATCGCTCTGATTCAGCGTCTGGAAAAAGGCGGACACACTTATGTATCCGGCGGAAACGTCTACTTCGACATTTCTTCCATCCCGGACTACGGAAAATTGGCGAGACTGAAATTGGACGGACTTCAGGACGCCTCACGGGACGATGTATTCGTTGACGGGAACAAGAGGAATCCCAAAGACTTCGTATTGTGGTTCACCAAGAGTAAGTTCGGTGAACAGGCGATGATGTGGGATTCGCCATGGGGACGGGGATTCCCCGGTTGGCATATCGAATGCTCGGCGATGAGCATGAAATACCTTGGGGAACATTTTGACATTCACTGCGGCGGTATCGACGCCATTCCTGTCCACCATACCAATGAGATCGCCCAGAGCGAGGCTGCGACGGGCAGGACATGGGTCAACTACTGGATGCACGGCGAGTTTTTGTTGGACGACAGGGGGAAGATGAGCAAGTCGAACGGTGAGTTCCTCACTCTTGGTGTTCTGCAGGAAAAAGGGTATGATCCGATGGATTACCGGTATTTCTGTCTCGGCGGACACTATCGGTCCCAACTGAAGTTCAGTTATACGTCATTAGACGGCGCGCGGGAGGCTCGGAATGGAGTCGTCTCCCGTATTCGCGATCTCCTTGACCAAGGGGCGAAGGCGGGTTCTCTCCAAAGTGAAGCGGCTAAAGCCGCAAAAGCGGAATTCGCCGAGCATATCACCAACGATTTGAACAGCCCTCGGGCGTTGGCCGACCTGTGGGGAACCTTGAAGAATGACAACCTGACGCCAGACGAGCGATACAGCCTCGCATTGGATTACGACAGGGTGCTTGGTCTCGAACTGGCGTCGGTGGGCAAGAGCCAAGAGAAGGCTCCGATTGTCGACGAGAAGGCTCTGTTGTTGCTTTCCGCCAGAACGAAGGCGAAGGAAATGAAGGATTGGGGCACGGCTGACAGAATCCGCGCCGAATTGGACACAATGGGGTATGAAGTCAAGGACACCAGTCAAGGACCGGTGCTTGTTCGCAAGCAGTTGTAACTATTGGGACGGGTGATTGTTAGATACTATGGAAATTAAAAGCAACGATGAATCTGATTTCAGACAGGTTTATGTACGAGTGTTCCCTATGTTGCTCAAGGTGGTGTATCACATCACCAACAACCAGGATCTCGCCGAGGAAATCTGTCAGGAAGCGTTCATCAGGTATTTCGACAAAGCGATGACGTTCCCCAGCGAGGATGAGGCGAAGTACTGGCTGATCCGCGTGGCGAAGAACTTGGCCATCAACCAAGTGAAGCGGAAAGCCAGGGAACTCGGGATGGTGGAGAAACTGAAGAAGTTTCCCGATACCACAGCTCCGAAGGATGGCGCACAGGCGTTGGTGGACAAAGAGACCCGCAGGGAAGTTCAGGCAGCGATCGCGGCGTTGCCTGAAAAGTTCCGACTGGTCATCGTGATGAAGGAATACACTGATATGGATTATAAAGGGATAGCGTCTACGTTGCATATTTCCGAGAGCAATGTGAAGGTGAGGGTGTACCGGGCGCGCAAGATGCTGGAGGAAGCCTTGAGACCTAAACAGGAGTAGATCATGTGCGTGGATGACGAATTGTTGAACACCTATTTGGACGGTGAGCTTCAGGAACCCTGGAGGACGCAAGTCGAGCAGCACCTTGGGTACTGTAACGCTTGTAGGGGACGGCTTGCCCAGCTGAAGGCGTTGGACGAAACGATGAAAAAAGCATCTTTGTCAAACGAAGAGATTCAAGACCGTCAGGAAAAAGTGCTTTCCTATTTTGAGAAAAGCAGGTTCGGCAACAAGAAGGTTTCTTTTTTCGCGCGCAGGGTTCAGGTCCGTTTGGTTCCTGCTTTGCTGACGAGTGCAGCGGCGTTCGTCATCGTATTCATCGGTGCTTTCGTCCTCTTCGGTTCAAACAGCAAGCAGACGGAACAGATCCTTCCCGGTGTGGCGGCTCCCGTGGATAGTGCGAACGTCCGGCAAGTTTCCGAAGTCAAGCCGAAGACGCTGGATGATTACTCTCTTGAACAGATTGTGCAGTATCTCGATTCCAAAGGATATGCGGTAAAATTGGAAGTGAAGGCCGTCGAACCGATCCAACAATGAAGTTTTCTCTTTCTGTGTGAAGGCGGCGAGTGCCGCCTTTTTTCTTGCATCGACGCGGGGTGGAAGGTTATCATGCAGAAAGAGGTGACCATGAACAACATGAATTTCGAGACCGTTGCGCTAGATGAGACAACGGGATCGTTGCTGATTTGCGACCAGACAAAGCTTCCCGGAGAGGTGGCGTTTCTTAGGCTGACCAAGGATACGGACATTTGGAATGCCATTTATCTCCTGCAGGTGCGCGGGGCTCCCGCTATCGGCGTAGCGGCGGCCATCGGACTGTGGGTGGTCACAAAAGAATATCCGGGGACGGATTTTAATGGATTCTATCGATTTTTCTCCAAGGAGAAAACGTATCTCGCCAGTGCGCGCCCGACTGCGGTGAATCTTTCTTGGGCTCTTGAGCGGATGGACAGGGTTTGTCTTGCAGGGAAGAGCGAATCGGTGGAGGCCATCAAAAAAATCCTGCACGACGAATGCGTTCGAATCCGCGAGGAGGATGTCGCCGTCTGTCGTTCCATCGGAGAATACGGTCTGACGTTGATCAAGGACGGAGACGGGCTTCTTACCCATTGTAACGCCGGCCGACTTGCCACGGTGAAATACGGAACGGCGACCGCGCCGATGTATCTCGGAGCGGAGAAGGGGATGCGCTTGCATATTTACGCCGATGAGACGAGACCGTTGCTGCAGGGAGCCCGACTGACCGCTTTTGAGCTTCATGAGGCGGGGCTTGACGTTACGCTGGAATGCGACAATATGTCGGCAAGCGCCATGCGGGCCGGAAAGATCAATGCCGTATTCGTCGGATGCGATCGTGTTGCGGCAAATGGGGATTTCGCAAATAAAATCGGCACTTCCATGGTTGCGCTGGCTGCCAAGAGGTACGGTGTTCCTTTCTACTGTTGCGCACCGACGTCCACCATTGACTTGGCTACGTCCGACGGATCGAAGATTCCCATCGAGCAACGTCCTGCGGACGAAGTGACCACAATGTGGTACGCCCGTCGAATGGCTCCGGAAGGCATCGGTGTGTACAATCCGAGTTTCGATGTGACCGATCACGATCTGGTCACGGCATTCGTTACCGAAAAGGGGATCGCACGGCCTCCGTTCGATCGTTCGCTTCCTTTGATGGTAGGTCGGCCATAGTTGCAGTCACCGCATGATTCTGCTAGTATTGAGGGCATTCATCGGGAGGCATCGGAGTGAATTCGGTTGAGTTGGCGAAAGCCTATGACCCCAAGGAATTTGAGGCGAGAATTTATCAGCAATGGAAAGAAGATGGTTTGTTTCGTCCTTGCGAACAGGGCGTGGGCAAGCCTTATACCATCGTCATGCCTCCTCCGAATGTCACCGGCATCCTCCATATGGGGCACGGGCTCAACAATTCGCTTCAGGATATCCTTATCAGATATCATCGAATGACCGGACGGAGTACTTTGTGGGTGCCGGGAACCGACCATGCAGGGATTGCGACGCAGAACAT
>JBAXYP010000221.1:0-3974 GCA_041670725.1 Sphaerochaetaceae bacterium | reverse complement strand
GCCGGAAAAAATCACCGTTCAGGCGCAAGGCGTGGACGGGAAACCATTCACCGTAACGGCCGAAGGATTGTACGCGCGTACCATCCAGCACGAATACGACCATTTGGACGGCGTGTTGTTCATTGATCATCTTAGTAAGGAAGAAGAAGAGAAAATCGTTGCGAGTTACGAGCGGAAACACCGCAAGGTCGGGAAAAAAAGAAAGGTTTGACGTGAGGATACTCTTTGCAGGAACTCCTGAAATCGCGGTCCCGACACTTTGCGCCCTTGCTTCTCATTTCGAGGTCGGGGCGGTGCTTACCAGCGTCGACAAACCCGGAAAACGAGGGAAGGATCTTGTTCCCTCTCCCGTAAAACAGGCGGCGGCGGAACTCGGATTGCCTACGTTCCAACCGGAACACCTGAGAGGGGAGGAACGTCGCGTCGTCGCGTCGTTCGGGTGCGACACGTTGGTTTGTTTCGCCTATGGCAAGCTGTTCGGCCCGAAATTCCTTTCGTTGTTTCCGTATGCGGCGTTGAATATCCATCCCTCCCTCCTGCCGGCCCTGCGTGGGCCGTCTCCGATTCAGAACGCCATTCTCAGGATGTTGCCGGAAACCGGTATTACCATCCAGACGTTGGCGTTGGAAATGGATGGGGGCGACATCGTGGCGCAGGTGCCCGTACCTTTGTATGGGGATGAAACGACGGAATCCCTTTCTTCCAAAGTCGCTGTTTTGGCTGCGGACCTTGTTGTCAGGACGCTTTCCGCACCTTTGTCGCATACCCCGCAACAAGGGGACGTGACGACTACCCGCTTAGTCGGGCGCGAGGATGGTCTTGTTGATTGGAACAAAAGCGCCAAAGAGCTCAACGCGCAAGTACGGGCGATGTATCCATGGCCCAAGGCATACACATCGTACGATTCCCACACATTGTATTTGTGTGGCGTTCATCCGGATTGTCTTGTTCCGGTACCTGTAGGGTACGAGCCGGGTATGGTGGTGGGCAAGGACAAGAGTCGCGGGTTGGGAATCGCTACGGGAGAAGGGATTCTCTGGGTGACCAGATTGCAAAAACAACAAAAGAAGGAACTCGATGCCGCTTCGTTTGTCAACGGGGATGCGAAGATCCTTCATGCGCGGTTCGGAGGGTAGGGGAAATGCGGCGGATCCTGGCGGTATGCATCTGCGTGATCATGACCTCTTCCTTGTTTGCGACAGGAGGGAAGGTTGCGGTCGTTCTCTCAGGCGGAGGAGCCAGAGGATTCGCTGAACTGGCGGTATTCGAGCAAATGGAACGCTATGGCATTCCGGTGGACATGGTGCTGGGAACCAGTATGGGCGCGCTTCTGGGCAGCCTCTACAGCGTGGGATATTCTCCGAAGGAAATCGACGCGCTGATCCGTAGCCACGATCTCTCCAATATCCTTTTGCAGTCGCCGGTGGAGGATCCATTCCCATTTCCCTCCGCTTTTTCCTCTCGACGGGATAATATTTTCACCCTCGGGTTTTCCCAAAAGGGACTGGGGAGCGCCCCCGGCGTTTTGGGTGATCAGAAACTTCTTGCATTGCTCAACGAATTATATGCCAATGTGGAGGGCATCACCGACTTCGATCAGTTTCCCGTTCCTTTTCGCGCCGTGGCCACCAATGCGACGACCGGGGAACGGATTGTCTATGACCGCGGTTCGTTGGTGACCGCGGTTCGTTCCTCAATTTCCCTTCCGATGGTATTCGCTCCCTATCCTCAGGATGACGGCAACCTTGCCATGGACGGAGGGATGTCGGACAATCTTCCCATCAAGCTTGCAAAAGATCTTGGTGCGGATTTTGTCGTCGCCATGGACGTGAACGCGTTGCAGCGTCTTTCTCCGAAAGAGATGGATACCTTCAGCGCGATGGCCATGCAGACATTGGTCATCGTGACGCAGACCAATTCCCTTTCCCAATACAAATACGCTGACATCCTGTTGTTTCCTGAAGTGGGGAACTTCGGAACATTGGCGTTCGACAAATACGAGCAGATTCTTCAGCAGGGACGGGATATCTGCAAAAAGAATGATCAGTCGTTCAGGGAACTTGCAAACGAGGTTCAGGCTGCAGGCCGGAAACTGGAAGTGAAAAATCCGGACAGAAGCGGTTCGTATGTGACCATCGCTCCGCGTATCATCGAGAAAGTGGCGGTGAAAAACCGTTCCGCTACGAAGATGGACCGTGCCCCCGGGGAGAAAAATTTCGAAGCATTCGTCGGCAGGGTCCTTGACGATGACACCAGAAAGGATTTGACTGCATATCTTGATCGCATACGGGTGAGTTACCAACTTTCTTCGGTATCGTACAACGTCACGTTGGGGAGCGATGCCCGGCATGTCGTCCTTACCATTGGGTACAATGCGTTCGATGTGCCGCAGTATCGATTGACGTTGGGCGGTTGGTCAAGTGTGGGGTTTTCCAACAACACACCGGGGGGGCGTGGTTGGTTCTTGTTCGATGCCTTGCTGAATCTTGATTTCACCAACTTGACATCCAAGGGGTTGGGTGTCAGGCTGTGGTTCCGGCAGGATAATGCCAGCGCCATCGGCGCGAGTGTGTTCGTTCCGTTCTTCTCCGAGGGGGGGCAGTATTTCGGAGCGCATACCGACATCGAATACCAATATGGCGGTTTGTCCGTCCTGACGCATTTTGCCTATGGAAACCGGAACGCTCCGCTCGACAAAGGTACTTCGATCAAAACCGGAGTGCGATACCGGTATGCCGATATCTTGGGAATTGATTTGGACGGAGGCCTCTCGTGGACAAACGTCCATCAGGAAGGGAAAAGCGTGTTTTTCCCTTCGATTTCCCTCGGTGTCGTAATGGATACGATCAAAGAAAAGGCATTTACGAGGAATGGACTGCGGTTTGATTTCCTTGCCGTCACGGGTTGGGAGAATTGCGAAACTTTTCGCTATCAGTACCGTATGGCGTTCCGACGGGATTTGGTCATCAAGGACGAATACCAGGGATTGGAATGGAGCGTTTCCCTCGATCATATGCGCATGACAGCTGATTTGAACGGCTCTTTCGTTGATCTCGGTGGGTTGGAGGGTATTCCCGGCTACAGTTTGGCAACGCTCCGGCAGGATTCGATTCTTGCCTCGGTCTCGTGGCATCTTCGACTCGGTACGGTATTCGGCGTCCCGTTTTTCATCGTGGAGACGGTGAAAGGCGGTGCGTACAACGATGAGGATCCTTTCGAAGGACGCTATCTCTCCGGAAGCATGTTTTCCTCAGGAGTCGTATGGGATGTGGGTTTGTTCAGCGGCGTGGCGTTTGAAACGCCTTTCGGCAATTTCGGAGCCGGTTTCGGCCTTTCGGCGAAGAAACGATTCTCCTTCGTTCTCGGGGTGTACGATTGAATCCTGAACGTTTCCGCTCTTACGGACCGTGGCTTGAGAAAACCTACGGATGCCGGGTTTACCGCATTGGCGTGGACGGTCTGTTTTCCTGTCCCAACCGGAATCCCGATGGTTCGGGAGGTTGTATTTACTGCGACGGGACGGGAAGCAAGGCCGCATACCTCCGGCCGGAGGGAAAACTGTCCCACAGCGATGCGTTCGATCCCCGGGCAAGTGAGGTAATCCTTTTCCATCCGCTCCCGCTTTCGGAACGAATTGCATCCATCAGGCGACAGATAGCGAGGGGAAATGAATTCGTCCGGCGGAGATATAAGGCGGAGAAAGTGTCGTTGTATTTTCAGGCCTGGACCAATACCTACGGGACGGTTGCGGAGTTGAAGGCGTTGTACGACGCCGCGTTGGAAGTAATGCCTTTTTGCGAATTCATCGTTTCGACAAGGCCGGATCAAATTGATGAGGCGAAAGCCGATCTTCTTGCCTCCTATAAAGGAAAAGTACAGCGCGTTTGGGTGGAGCTTGGGCTTCAAAGCGGGAATGACAGGACGCTTGAAAGGATCAACAGGGGGCATACGGTCGAACGGTACCTCGCTGCGGT
>JBAXYP010000220.1:0-3997 GCA_041670725.1 Sphaerochaetaceae bacterium | reverse complement strand
TAAGGGTCTTGAAATATTGTGTACAGCCTATCGTGGAGAATTGCTTCGTGCATTCGGTGTATCAAGGGATTCCCTTCACACATATCCAAACGACATACCGGATAGAGGACGGGAAGTTGTCCATCACCGTGACGGATGACGGACCGGAGATGCCAAAACAGGAACGGGAGGAACTTGTTTCGACTTTACGAACCAAAGAAACGGGAAAGTCATCCCATATCGGACTTAGGAACATCAATGCCAGAATCAATCTTTTATATGGAAAGACATATGGGCTTTCGCTTGTCACCGTTGCCAAGGGATTCTCAGTGAACGTTATCCTTCCTCTTCTCGGCGAGGAATAGTGGATGGCAGGGACAAAAGATTTTCCACTTTTTCCAAAAGAATCTCCATTGAAAGAAGCGGAAGGTCTGCTAAGCTGAAGAAAAAAGGGAGTCTATGAAAAAGCTTGGAATTGCGATTATTGGGACGGGCAACATTGCCCATGCCCACTTGGACGGATATCTCAAGGATGACCGTTGTGAAGTTCGGGCGCTTTGCGACATTTATCCGGAGAAGTGCGGGAGACTTTGCGATGATCTTGGTCTTCAAGACCGATCCCGCATTACCGTCACTACGGATTATGTGAAATTACTTGGGCGTGATGATATTGACTTAGTCTCCGTATGTCTGCCGCCGAGTTTGCACGAAGAGGTAAGCTCCGCCTTCCTGCTTGCGGGGAAACATGTCCTCTGCGAGAAGCCGATGGCGGCGAGTCTTGAGGAAGCAGATAAGATGCTTGACGCTGAGAAAAAAAGCGGCAGAATCCTTGCCATCGTCTCGCAAAACAGATTCCGACAGGATGCCTGGAACGTCAAGCGGATGATGGATCAGGGGGTGTTCGGGAAAACCTATCTGACGCGGGCGTACTCGATGTGGTATCGTGGGACGAATTACTACGATCTTTGGTGGAGAGGAACATGGGATAAGGAAGGGGGTGGGTGTACGCTGAACCATAGCGTTCATCAGATCGATATGCTCAATTGGTTCTGTGGATTGCCCCTGACTGCGACGTCCGTATTCGCCAATCTCGCCCACCCAAACAGTGAGGTGGAGGATGCTTCTCTTACCTTGGTGACGTATCCGCATAGCTTGGGGGAGATCAGCGTTTCCCTCAATGACATGAATGAACGTCAAGGCTTTCTTTTCCAATGCGAGAAAGCATCCGTCACCATTCCGTGGTCGGTAAAATGCGTACGACAACTGCCCAACGGATTTCCGGAAGAAGACGAAGAGGCGGAACGTCGTTTCCAGAAGTTATATGATTCATATCCAAAACTTCGAAAGGAAGGACATCCCGCCGAGATTTCCAATGTCATCGATGCAATCACCGGGAAAGATCGTCTGGTAGTGAACGGGGAAGATGGGAAACAGGCGTTGGAACTGATTTATGCGGTATATCGTAGTGCGACTACGAAAGGAACGGTCTTGTTGCCGTTGACGCAAAACGATCCCTTCTATACGAAAGACGGGATGCTCCGTGCGGTTCCGCGGTTTTATCGGAAGACAAAGAGTGTCGCGAATCTGGAAGGTGCGATCACGCTTGGAAACATGGGAGGGAAATAAAATGGTGGAGGGATACGACAAAAAAGAAGGTGCGACGTACGCGCCGAAAGGCGAGAGGCGCAGGGTGTGCGAACCGGGGGAATTTATAGTTGGGGCGAGTCGGCTTGATCATGGTCACATCTATGGAATGTGCAACGGTTTGGAAGAGGCGGGCGCGACCATCGGATATGTGTATGATCCTGATCCCCTGAAGGTAGAGCAATTCGTGCATAAATTCCCTACGGCGAAAATTCTTTCCAGCGAGGACGAGCTGATGGAGCAGGAAAACATCAGGTTGGTCGCTACCTCCGCAATTCCCTGCGATCGGTATTTGGTTGGGTTGAAGGCGATGGATCATGGCAAGGACTTTTTCAGTGACAAGGCCCCAATGACCACGCAGGAGCAAGTAAACAAAGCCCGTACGAAAGTCACGGAGACCGGATTGAAATGGTTCGTCTATTATGCAGAGCGTCTGCACGTCGAATCGGCAATCTACGCCGGACGTTTGATCGAGGAAGGGCGTATCGGGGAAGTGGTGTCCATCAAGGGGTGGGGGCCTCACCGTATTTCTCTTTCAACAAGACCAGATTGGTTTTTTAAGAAAGAAAAATATGGCGGCATCATCACAGATATCGGATCGCACCAACTAGAGCAGGTACTCTCCTATGCGAACGCCAAAGATGCGCGTCTCATATCGAGTCGGGTAGGGAATCTCAAGCATCCGCAGACTCCTGGACTTGAGGATTACGGTGACGCTACGTTCATCACGGACAACGGTATTCCATGTTATATCAGTGTGGATTGGTTCACTCCTGACGGTTTGAGCACTTGGGGAGACGGACGTGTTTTCATTAGCGGAACAAAGGGATATATCGAGATTCGCAAATACGTCGATGTTGCCGCGGAAAAAGAAGGAGACCATGTGATCGTCGTCGACGAGAAAGGAGAAAATCACTACCGAGTACACGGCAAAGTGGGTTTCCCGTTCTTCGGGAGAATGATCCGCGACTGCCTTGACGGGACGGAGACGGCTATAGGACAGGAGCATACGTTCCGTGCCATTGAACTCGCCATTGAGGCGGAAACAAAAGCGGTCGTAATCAAATGAGATACGCACTGGTCGGGGCGGGGCGTATCGCCCCGAACCATATCAAAAGCGCTCTGCAAAACCATCTGGAGATTGTCGGAATCTGTGACAAGGATATAGGAAAAGCCAGACGGCTCGCTGCTTCATTCAATCTGCCGGAATCCATCTGCTATTCCGATTACCGGAGTATGCTTCTGAAAACCGGTAATATCGGATTCGTCTCAGTGGCTACGGATAGTGGAAGTCATTTCCCCATCGTGATGGATCTCTTTGGACTCGGTTGCAACGTATTGTGCGAGAAGCCGATCGCGCTAAGTCTTTCCGATGCCGACAAAATGATCGCCACGGCGAATAAAAAAAGGCTTGTCTTCGGTGTCTGTCAGCAAAATCGTTTGAATGATGCATCGCGAATGGTCAAGAAGGCAATGGACGCAGGTGCGTTCGGAAAGCTTTCACACGGTGCCGTGTGTGTGCGTTGGTCACGGGATGAGGCTTATTATGCGCACGATTCATGGCGAGGAAAGTGGGAAAGCGACGGCGGCACGTTAATGAACCAGTGTATCCATGGGCTTGATCTTCTCCGTTACCTTATGGGAGGAGACGTTGAAGAAGCGTATGGGATGATCGACAACAGATTGCATCCATATATGGAAGTGGAAGATATCGGCCTTGCACTGATTCGCTTTCGTAGCGGGGCATTGGCGACGGTGGAGGGGACAAGCAATGTGTTTGAGGACGATCTTGAGGAGACCATCACTCTTATCGGAGAGACGGGTACCATCAAGCTCGGGGGAAAAGCCGCGGAACACATTTTGTTCTGGCATTTTGCCGACAAGGACGTGGACGGGTGGTGTGAGAAAAAATGCCCGCAATGTTTTTCCTCTGTGTACGGGAACGGACACGTTCGAGTATTCGCCGACTTCATCCGTGCCGTCAAAGAACACGGAATCCCCCTTGTAGATGGCAAAGCGGGAAGAGACGCCTTGGAACTGGTCTTGGCGGTCTACGAGAGCGCAAAACAAGGAAAATCCGTCCATATTCCGTTCTCAGTCGCTTCGACCGAGGATATGAAAGGTTTCTTGCTTGAAAGGAAGGGAATGTAAGGTGCGATGCGTGAGGCTCGAAGTTATCGGTTTAGGAAATATGGGAACGAATCATGTACGGAATTACCCTGCGGGTAAAAATCCAGAGATGGTAGTGAAGAGGTTGCCACTTTGATGCTTTCCAATCCGATGCATCTTCCTTTCTGGCTTGGGAAGCCTGCCGCAATTCCCTTTGACGAATACCCTGTTCAAGACGTTACGGGATGAGCATATTGCACATCAC
>JBAXYP010000219.1:0-4019 GCA_041670725.1 Sphaerochaetaceae bacterium | reverse complement strand
CAGAGTTTGACGATCAGGCGGCATACATTCTCCTCTTGGGAGCTGTAGCTCTTGGTCTGCACCAGTTTACCAAGATTCTGTGCGGTATAGTCACGGTATTTTGCGGCCAGCGCCAGAATCTGTTCTTTTTTGTCCATGTTGTCTTCTCCTTGTATCGATCATCCCCCTTACGGGGCGATCTTGTCGACAGTCTTCCAGACCCGTTGGGCGACTTCCCGAGCCCCGGCGTAGATTTCCTCCACGTCCAAACCGGGAAATTTCCGTTCTTCCATCACGATCTTGCCGTTCACAAGCACCGTCTCCACGCAATTCGAACTCATCCCCCAGATAAAATGGGAAGCCGCATTCTCCGCAACAAGCGGCGTAGGACTATGATAGTCCAGAATATCCAGATCGGCGGTATATCCCGCTTCGATCCTTCCCAGTTTGATCGGGAAATACTTCTCCAGCAACTTGTTGCCGCGCGTAAGCGCATTAAGGAAATCCGACGGCCACCAAGGAAGTCCTTCGTCTTTGTGCTTGAAGAACGCAATCTTCAGTTCCTCAAACATATTGCCGCCGCATCCGTCCGTACCGATGATCAGGTTCTTCACATCTCTGAGATGCCTGCAATAGCCGACATGATTGTTCATGTTCGAGCGCGCGTTGTGGGCGAAGAAGCATCCGCGTTTGTTGATCAGATCGATCTCATGTTCGTTCAGCCACAATCCGTGGACGAGCAAGGAGTTGTCCGTCAGCATGCCGAAGCGATCCATTCTGTCGATGATGTCCATATTGTACTTGTGATGGCTGAAAATGGCATCGTAATCCCCCTCGGCCACATGGGTGTGCGTTCCGCACCCGCTTGCCTTCATCGCATCACTCATCAACCTGAGTCCGTCGTTGGGGATGGTGAAAAGCGCATGTCCGCCGATCATTCCCCGGACGAGCGCACGCTTTTTGCTGGAGATGGCGAAGTCGTAATTCTCCTGTACGCCTTCCTCAACTTCCTGCATCCCCCTGTTACGGTCGGTGACCTCGTAACAGGTCATGCCGCGTACGCCGACCTTCTCCATACCGTCGGCGATCACGTCCAGACTTCCCTTGATGAAATTCGGGCTGGCGTGATGGTCTATGCAACTGGTCGTCCCCGCGGCGATGGCATCGATGGAGCAGATAAGGGAACTGTAGTAACACGCCTGCTCGTCCAATCCCCTGTCCAGACGCCACCACCACTCCTTCAGCACCTGAATGAAGTCCGTCTGCGGACCGGCGTTGACCAACATGCCGCGAGACAACCCGCTGTAGTAGTGATGATGCCCGCAGACATTGCCGGGAATGACCACCTTGCCGGTGGCGTCGATCACTTTGTCCGCCTGTACCGTGGAGGCAATTCCTTTCCCAACACGTTCGATCAACGAGTCCTTAATCACGATATCCACACCGTCGGTAACGGAAACCGGCGTCATTGTCTGCATCACCGTCGCATTCTTGATGACAATCGTCATGGTACCTCCTCAGTCGTCCACCGGCCCAAGCAAATAGCCGTACGTCTCATAAATCGTCTCGATCAAAGCGGCCACCTCGTCCGTCACACCCTCGTCCCCGTTGAGTGTTCCGTCCTTATCGAATTCCGCCGTATAAAGCTTTCCTCCCTGCCGAATCAGGATTTCCCCCTCATTCTGACAGAACCCATCGTTTTCACCGTGTTCGAAATCGTCCTTGCGGGAGAACAACGTGAATTTTTTCCGGTACGGTCCGCCGTCGTACGGACAGAACGTCTCGCAATTGCCGCATTCGTTGCAGTAGGCATCCAGATGAAGGATCTGGAACGGATTGTCGAACATACCGGTATTCCGTACATCAATGGCCACGTTTGCCCGATTGGGACAGACATCCACGCACTTGTTGCAGTAATACGAACATTCCATGCACCGTTTCGCCTCGGTCGCGGCGAAATCCTTCGCCCCAAGTGGCTTGCTTTCCCTCATCCTTGTTTTCTTGTCATTCAAATCAGCAAAATACGCATCCTCGTCCTTGGTGAGCTGGACAAGTTCCTCCTCGGTAAGGTCATCCTCTTCATCCTCATCGTCTTCGTCACAACAGCACTCCTCTCCGTCATGGTGGTGATGATGTTCCTCCTTCTCCCCCTCGGGACCGAGAACGGCGTCAATGGCATCGTCGACCGCAGTTTTCGCGGAAGCGATGCACCGAACCACAGAGGACGGTCCGCTCTGCGCATCGCCGATGGCGTACACGCCTTCAACGGGCGTACGCATCGTTTTCTTGTCGGCGACTGGCCATCCCTTGTCTGTCACGGGCAACCCAAACCCGGAAAGCAAAACCGAATCGACCTTTTCCCCGATGGCGGTGATCAATGTGTCGCAGTCCACGAAAAATGTCTCGCCGCTGTCCACGGGTTTTCCTCGTCCGGAAGCGTCTTTCTCACCGAGGCGCATCCGAGAAAGCAACAACTTCCCACCCTCAAGCCGAACCGGATTGGCGAGAAACTCTACGGCGATCCCCTCTGCCAGACAGTTTTCCAGTTCCTCATGAGCCGCAGGCATTTCGTTTTCCGTTCTGCGGTACACAATCGTCACACTCTCCACACCGACAATCCGTTTGGCCGCACGCGCGCTGTCCATGGCGGTATTCCCTCCACCGGCAACAACTACATGGCGTCCCAATTTCACCGATGCAGGATCGCCCCGATATTTTCCAAGAAAGTCCAGACTGGTCAACACATGATCCCCCGTGATGCCGATCTCGTTGTCTTTCTCCGCTCCGATTGCATAAAAGATATAGGAATATCCTTGTTCTTTCAATTTGTCCACGGTTACGGAAGAGGGGTCAACGCCATATCGGAACACAACGCCGTGGGCCTCCACGAACTGCACATCCTGCGCCACCACCTCCTCAGGAATCCGGAAACCGGGGATGACGTGGCGCACGACGCCTCCTGCGTCCTTCTCTCTTTCCAACACGGTGGTGTCGAATCCGGAACGAGCCAAGAAAAATGCCGCGGCGAGTCCCGCAGGACCGGCTCCGACGACAACCGCCTTGATGTCGCTCTTCTCCTTAGGAGCCTCCCATTCCTTGCGGAATTCGGCGAATCCATTCTGAAGCGCGATCTTCTTCATCTCCCTGATCTGCACCGGGCCTTCATAGTCGTTTCTCGTGCAATGGTTCTGACACTGATGGTCACAGATCCACCCTGTCATTCCAGGAAGCGGATTCGAATCGTAAATCAATGCGAGTGCATCGGCGTACCGCCCCTCACCGCACAGTTGGACGTATTCGGGAATCGGCTGATGGATCGGACACGCCATCTGGCACGGAGCGATGTAGCAATCGGTCAAAGGAAGCGGCATGCCGACTTTGACCGATCCCTCTTCCTTGAACGATTTTTCCAACGGTCCCCACTGTCCGCTTCGGGCCTTCTTTGCGAGATGTTCCAGTTTTTCCACGTCGACGGAAGACTTGTCCCATCCGTCGCTCCCTTCCAACAGCTTGGCAATCTGGGCAAGTTTCTCGTATCCGCCCGGGCGAAGCATGTCGGTTGCGACGGTAAGGGGCCGCAAACCGCATTCGAAAAGATCTTTGGCGGTAAACCAGTTCACCCCGCCGCAATAGGAGATGGGCAATCTCCCTCCAAATTCCCTGCTGAGGTTCGCGGCAATGGAAACCGACAACGGATAAAGGGACCGGCCGGACATGTACATCTCGTCTCCGGGAAGACGTCCTTGGTCATTGGACGACCCAAGCGTGTTGGTCAGTTTCACACCGAACTCTTTTCCTTCTTTCTTTGCAAGGTCGGAAAGGCGATGAAGCATCGCGACGGCGTCCTTCCACTGCAGGTCCTTCTCAAAGCTTTTCCGTTTCAGATGGACGTAACCGAATCCGTTGGCGTCCAGAATCCTTCTCGCCTCGTCATAGCCAAGCAAGGTGGGATTGAGTTTCACATACGTATGAATGTGTTTTTCCGTCAGCATATAGGTGCAGATCGCCTCGATTTCTTTCGGCGGGCATCCGTGCATCGT
>JBAXYP010000218.1:0-4044 GCA_041670725.1 Sphaerochaetaceae bacterium | reverse complement strand
GGTGATTCGTTCATCGACGGTGAATCCGAATTCCATATACGCCCGCCAACTGCCGTCTTGCATTTTCTTTCGTTTCAGCATTCCCATCGTCATGAAGATGC
This sequence comes from Sphaerochaetaceae bacterium, assembly GCA_041670725.1. Lineage (GTDB taxonomy): Bacteria > Spirochaetota > Spirochaetia > Sphaerochaetales > Sphaerochaetaceae > RUG023. The sequence continues at coordinate 3,943 of JBAXYP010000218.1, read as the reverse complement.
TGGTCGTGCCCCATTCGTACAAATGATGGTGCGGGCTGGTGCCGTCCAATCCGATGGATCCCATATTGCTGACGAACACCGATGTGTGCAGGCCATCTGCGTCCCTTAGCGCTTTCGGCGCTATGCCGTGCCGGTCCATCCATCCGGCAAGACCGACCACCATGCTGATGAACCATGTCGGGAAATGAAGGAAGAAGGAGATAACTTTGTCGGTAAAACCTTCGCTGTGGGCGGTCTGGCCATCGACGATCGTTTTCTCAATGATCGCCGCCATTTCGTCGAAACTCATTTCAGGCTTGAAATACAGCGGAGTGCTATGTTCAGGGGCGTCATCGCTCATCGTCTCCTTGACGACGAAATTGATGGATAATTCATCACGTTGCCAATACCGCTTGCCCGCAATGAACCTGTTCAGTCCCGGGCGTTCGGCCAGTAATCTGAGGAGCGCTCCGACGACCACTTCGAACATACGATAGTTTTTCCCCTCGGGAGTTTTGTGCTCCTTGATGAACGAGAGGATGTTGGTCACGTCGATCGTTACGGTCTGGAACACCATGCTGTCACATCGGCGTTTCATCATGAACGGATATATCTGGATCAGAGTGGGGATGTCCCATACCCTGTGAGCGTCATTTCTTCCCATGGCTTTCCCTTTTTCTGCAAAAGTATAGCCGCGTCGAAGGAGGATGTACAGCCCCGGCTTACGAGTGGAGCGTTTTCAGATAGCTTTCCCTCATCCCCGTCTCAAAGGCTTGGTTGGTGGGGTAGCCGTATCCGAAGGTCGGTTCCCATAGGGAAGGATCCTCAAAACAGAGATAGAAGAAGGGCCTGCCGTTTTTCCATGACGCGGGGAAGGCGTCGTAGGCGTTTTGGAAAAGTTTCCGTTTTGTTTCCCACGGATAGGAAAACTTGCCGGCGAACGGGACGAGATCCATGTCGAGGATTCGTGAGGGAATACGACCGCCGCGAAGCGTCTTGAGTACCGATTTGGTAAAAGTCAACGTACCCATCGAGACGAGAATGACTTCCTCCGGGGCGAACATTCCGACGATGGACCGGATGAGCTCTCGGTACGCCTCCTCGTATCCTTTGAACCAGACCATCGGATGGAGGTGAAATCCGACGAGGATGTGCTTGTCCGCCGCTTTTCGCGCCGCCTTGAGGCGGGAGGGGATCGTGGCGGTGAGATGCTCTTCTTTCCGCTGAATCACTTCGGCGTTCAACGACCACGTGGCGATGATGTTCCGCGGCCAGTCTTCGCTGATCCAATCGGTTCTGGCGGACTTGGTCTTCAGTTCGATGATCTTTTCCGGGTACCGTCTCGCTAGAATTTTCAGCGCATCGAGCGTCCCGTAGTCGTTGCCCCACAGGAGGGAGTCACTGGACTGCCCGGTTCCGATATGCCAGATGTCTTCCGAAAGATCGATATCGGAAAGTCGTTGCGCCAGGTTGTCGACGAATCGGATTTCTCCCTGATGGTAGAACGACTGTACGGCGCAGTAGGAACAGCCGAAGGCGCATCCCTGGACCGCATCGAGCGTTTTCAGGTTGCAGCAACGGGTTTCCAAGCCGTCCGTAGGGCATGGGCAACGTCCCCAGATTGCGGCGTCGCTGGCGAAGGCCTCCCGTATTTTGGGACGCAAAGTGATACGAGGATGGAAATCCTCATAGTCGGTTGGCGCGCGGCGTTCGGCGAGCATCCCTTCCCGAACCTGTTCCACTATCATTTTTGCCTGCTTTCCCCGACTTTCCCTCGATACCGCGTCCTCGTCGATGAACTGGATGATATGCCCCTTGCCCCACATGGCAAGATCGTCCTCCGCTTCCCTGAGCTGACGTTTTTCCTGATACGTAAAATGGTAAGTCTGTTCCAGTTTCTCTATAGGATCCATGGCCTCATAGTAGGTGTTCGCCGTTGTCTTTGCAACCGCCAGTGAGTATGATTGGGGTATGGAATACCAAGGTGATGTGGAGGACCTCGGACTGACGGTTCATGACAATCTTACGCCCGCCCAGCAGGCGAAGGCGTTGCCGCACAACAGCGGCGTCTATTTGATGCGCGACGAGTTGGGGACGATCATCTATGTGGGGAAGGCGAAGAATCTCCGCAAGCGGGTGACCAGTTACTTTCTTTCCGGACGAAACGCGAAGACCGCCGCGTTGGTCCGGAAAATCCACCGTATCGATCACATCATCACCGGCAACGAGTACGAAGCGTTGGTGCTTGAAAACAATCTGATCAAGAAATACACCCCCCATTACAACATTTCGTTGAAGGACGGGAAGAGCTACCCGGTCATCCGCATCACCCACGAATCGTTTCCCAAGGTGTTCAAGACGCGACGATTGTTCAACGACGGCTCGTTGTATTTCGGTCCGTATCCCGATGCGGGGAAACTGGATACGTTTCTTGACCTGATCCAGAAGCTGTTTCCTCTTCGTCGTTGCGGCATTCCGATGAAGAAGTTGCAGAAACCCTGTTTGTATTACCACATCGGCCTGTGTTGCGGTCCGTGCGCCGGGTTGGTGACCGAGGATACGTATCAGGGATATATCGAGGAAATCAAGAAATTTCTCAACGGTTCCTCGTTGGAACTTGAGGAGCGAATCAAAAAAGAGATGCTTGAGGCCGCGAAGGCGTTTCGATTTGAGGAAGCCGCGAAAAAACGTGACATTCTGGCGGCGATCCAGTCGGTGGAGAAGGAACAGGAAGTCCAGGACTTTGTCCAGGAGGCAAGGGACTACGCCGCCATCGAGATGCGTTCCTCCTTATGCACCATCAGCCTGATGCAAATGCGCGACGGGCGTTTGATCGGACGCGCGTTGTATCGGGCCGAGACATTCGGTGACGAAACGGAAACGTTGCTGGGATTTCTGGTTCAGTATTACGCCGATGGGAAAAAGCTTCCGCGGTACTTGTACTTGTCCCATGAGATTGACGTTGCCTTGATCCGCCGTTTTTTCTCCGAACAACTTCATGGGCAATTGGAAGTGACCGTTCCTACGGACGGCAAGCATTACCGGATCCTGCGCATGGCGATGGAGAACGCGCGCAGCGACGTGGAGAAACGGCTGAAGAATCGTGACAATACGGCCGCTTTGGCAAGACTGCAGCAGGAACTGGGACTGAAAATGCCGCCATCGTTGATAGAGGGATACGACATCGCCCAGCTTTCCGGCAAATACACCGTCGCGTCCCTGATCTCCTTTCGTGACGGGAATCCGGACCGTTCCCATTATCGGCGGTTCAACATCAAGAGTCTGAATGGAAAAATTGATGATTTCGAAAGCATGCGGGAGGCGACGGGACGCAGGTACACCCGCGTCCTCAACGAGAATCTGGAACGTCCCGCCTTGGTGATGGTCGACGGCGGCAAGGGACAGGTGAACGCTGTCCGGGAGATTCTGGACAGTCTCTCGCTGAATGACATTCCGGTAGTCGGTCTTGCCAAAGACGTGGAGGAAATCGTTTTTGATGACGATCGTCCTCCGTTGCTTCTTGATCCGTCAGACGAAGGGCTCCGGATTCTCATCGCCATTCGGGACGAATGCCACCGGTTCGCTACCAGCGCGAACCAGGCTATGCGTTCCAGCGACGCGACGTTTAAGGTGCTCCAGTCAATCGATGGCGTCGGACAGAAACGGGCCGAGCGCATCATGCACCGCTATGGCAGTCTTGAAGAAGTGATGAATCACGATGCCTCGCAGATCGCAAAGGATACCGGTATTCCCGAGACCGTGGCCCAGCGGGTTCTCCATACGCTCATGTTGTGAGGAAAACGGCTTCTTCGGGAAACACCCCGTTTTCGACGACGATGGCGAAGATGAGACGTTCCCATTCGAGACGGGAGAAATCGCCCGCCGACTTGATGGGGATGTCTGCGTCGCCGAGCGCCATCAATACGGTTTTCAGCTGGCCGACGGAATAGTTTTGTATGCCTGT
>JBAXYP010000217.1:0-4046 GCA_041670725.1 Sphaerochaetaceae bacterium | reverse complement strand
GGATTTTGTCCAAGGATACGGGCTGACCGAGACAAGCCCCATCGTGACGCTCAATCCAGTGAGCCACTTCAAGATCGCATCCGTAGGAAAAGTCCTTCCGCTGGATGAGGTGGTCATTGGAGAACCGGATGCCCAAGGAATCGGGGAAATTCGCGTCAAAGGTCCGAACGTCACCAAGGGATATTATCAAGATAAGGAGCATACCAAAGAACTGTTTGACGAAAGCGGATACCTTAGGACAGGGGATCTGGGATATCTGGACAAGGAAGGATATGTGTATTTGAAAGGACGGGCAAAAAATTTAATCGTCACGGAAGGCGGAAAGAATGTCTATCCGGAAGAAATCGAGGATATGTTCCAATTGTATCCTGAAATCCAGCAGATCCTAATCCGAGGCTACCAGGAGAAAAAGGATATCCCTTCCGAAAGCATCGAAGCGGTGGTATACCCGGATCCCGAACTGAAGGACGCAAAACGTATCGACGCCATCATCAAGGAAATAAACGGCAGATTGTCGGGATACAAGAAGATCACCAAGACAACGGTCCTTGAAAAACCGATGGAAATGACCACGACCCAGAAAATCAAGCGCGGGTTGGTCCACCAGGAGGGAAAACAAAACAAATAAAAACGGGCCGAAAGGGTTTCCCCTTACGACCCGTCTTTTTCCCCTTACGGGATTACATCATGCCACCACCCATTCCGCCATCCGCGGGTGCCGCAGGTGCGGCAGGCTGCGGAGCAGGAATGTCCGTGACACAGCACTCGGTCGTCAAGACCAACGATGCGATGGAAGCGGCATTCTGCAATGCGCTACGGGTGACTTTCGTCGGATCGACGATGCCACACTTGACCATATCGCACCATTCCATCTTCTCTGCGTCAAACCCGACACCAGGTTTCTGGTTCATCACTTTGTCAGCGATGATCGAACCATCCACACCGGCGTTCTCGGCGATCTGGCGTACCGGCTCTTCAAGGGCGCGACGGACGATACGATATCCGACCTTCTCATCCTCGGTCATCTTGGTGAAATCGGTCGCAGCCATTGACTTTGCGGCCTGGGCAAGCGCGACACCACCGCCAGGAATGACACCTTCTTCAATGGCGGCACGAGTTGCGGACAATGCGTCCTCGACCCTGTGCTTCTTCTCTTTCAGCTCAACCTCGGTGGCGGCTCCGACATTCATCACCGCAACTCCTCCGGCCAGCTTGGCAAGTCTCTCCTGAAGCTTCTCTTTGTCATAATCACTGGTCGTGTCGGTAATCTGTTTCTTGATCTGCGCGATACGATCCTTGATGTCTTCGCTCTTTCCGCTGCCGTTGATGATCGTGGTGTTCTCTTTCTCCACCTTGACGCTCTTGGCTCTTCCGAGCTGGGACAACTCGGCATTCTCAAGCTTCATGCCCAGTTCTTCGCTGATCACCTGTCCGCCGGTCAGGATGGCGATATCCTCCAGCATGGCCTTTCTGCGATCACCGAATCCCGGGGCCTTGACGGCCACCACGTTCAGCGTGCCACGGACGCTGTTGACGACCAACGTGGCAAGCGCCTCTCCGTCCACATCCTCGGCGATAATGAGCAACGGCTTGGAAGACTGCGCGACTTTCTCCAAAACAGGAAGCAATTCCTTCATGTTGGAAATCTTCTTGTCATAAATCAGGATGTACGGATTGTCCAAGACCGCGGTCATCGTTTCCCTGTTATTGCAGAAATATGCGGAAAGGTAACCACGATCGAACTGCATGCCTTCCACGTATTCCGTAGAAGTCTCGATCGTCTTGGATTCCTCAACGGTGATGACGCCGTCAAGTCCGACTTTCTCCATTGCGTTGGCAATTTCGTCCCCGATGGTCCGGTCATTGTTCGCGGACACGGAAGCCACCTGAGCGATCTCTTCCTTCTCCTTGATCGGAGTGGAGACCTTCTTGATTTCGACCACGGCGTCCGCAACAGCTTTGTCGATACCACGGCGGATGCCCATTGGATTGACACCCGCAGCGACGCTCTTCATGCCTTCCTTGATGATGGACCAAGCAAGCACGGTCGCGGTGGTCGTCCCATCTCCTGCGACGTCATTGGTCTTGGTGGCTACTTCTTTGAGAAGCTGCGCCCCCATGTTTTCGAACGGATTCTCCAAGTCGATCTCACGAGCAACGGAAACACCATCCTTTGTCACCGTCGGAGCACCGTACTTCTTGTCCAAGACAACCAACCGCCCCTTCGGTCCAAGTGTGGTCATTACGGCGCGGGAAATTTTCTCTACGCCTGCAACCAAAGACTTACGGGCTTCCTCATCGAATTGTAATTGCTTTGCCATATTATCGTAACCTCTCCATTAGCATTGATTTAGTTCAAATGGCTCTTTCTACCGTGTTGTAATGTACTCATTTTTCTGTGAAGAGGCAAGGTCAATTTTACAACCACCCCTACCCGGAAACGTATTTATCCGAGGAGAAACGCAAGGAGACCGGCGAAGAGGAAGGAAAACAGGTTCGAAAGGAAATTGACCATATCGTTGTCCATCCAAGGCCAGCCGTGTTCCAATTGGAATTTCACGCCTCCGACACCTTCATGCTCCGTCAACCGATCATGCTCTTCGTCATAGTAACAAGCCTGACAAGTGCATCCAAGGAAACTATCGAACACCGAACCAAGAAATCCCGACACGGTAACGATGGCCGTCAACAAGAACGCATGCCAGCTGGGAATGAAAAAATTGGATTGCCAACACAACGCGACGACGAAAGAGGAAAGCAATCCGGCGAGCAATCCGGCGGGAGTCACCGCCCCCGAAAGTCCCCGGGGCATTCTGCGTCCAGTAAGCAGACTGACAGGATCCTGCCTCGACAGCATCCCCAGTTCCCCGCTACAGGTGTCACTCGCCGCTTCGGCAACGGAAGCGCCGAACATCACCAAGACAACGGGAGAGGAAAAAAAGATATACAGGATGGCCGCGACAAGCGCCAACATTCCGTTGGCCATCACCTGCCTGCCGTCACGCCAGCCGCCTTTCTTCTGAATGATATCCTTGATCCCCACGCGGTATCGCCGCGATATCATCCCCACAACACCCGCACCAAGGAAAAAAAGCAACATTACGAAAAGCGCGCCGAAGCCAAGAACCCATGTAATCACGAACCCGATGATAATGGCCGCAACCGCCCCGTCCCCCTTCAACTGGTGACATCTCCATGAGATGATTCCGAACAGGAACATGATGCCCAACAGAATCCACGAAGCGTATGATAAGGTGAAGAACGTTTTGTTCAACAGAGAGGCAAACGAGAGGCAATTGGGAACGAGGTTGGCGTATCGATCCATTACAACACCCCCGCAACAAGCGCAGTTACGATCGGAACGGAAAGATTATCCAAACCATACGGGGTCGCCGCCTCACACACCGATGCGATCACGGCAATGGACAACGCCGCCCACAACGAATGAAAGACAAACAGAACGACAACAAACGAGGCAAGAAACATCACCACAAATCCCAACCACGTCTTGTCTGACATGAAACCCGGTAATTTACGCCTGCCGAATATGGTTCCTGCCATCGCGGCGAAACTGTCGCCATAGGCCATGCACAGCACCCCCGTCAAACACGCCGAGGAATCCAAACCGGCCCTAAATTGGAGCAGCACCAACACGACCAACGAAATGGGATAATACACCAACCCGTAGTTTTTCCTTTGTTCGCTTTCCCCCTGTCGGAAAATGACATACAACGCATTAAGGAAGACAAACGCAAAAGGAAGAAGCAACGCCTGCCCCATCGTGGGGAAATACCGCATCTCAAGGAACCACCAGTTCCCCACTCCCATATGAACGATCTTCCGCCTCACCATCTCGGACGCACCCGACTTGCCCGCCACAAATGAGGCCAAAAGCGTTCCAAGAAACAAAATGGCGGTATAAACGTACCCGATCATAGTATTAAAGAGAAGCGAGAAGCTCTTGAACTTCCGCTTCGGTCGTCGCCCAACTCGTGGCAAGCCGGATGACCGACTTTCCCCCTTGCAGCGGTTCCCACATGCTGTAG
>JBAXYP010000216.1:0-4052 GCA_041670725.1 Sphaerochaetaceae bacterium | reverse complement strand
TTCCATCATCGCATGCCAGAGCGGTGTGGTCATGGCAGAGAGCCTCGGCATCGGATCCTGCTACATCGGGGACGTCCTGGAAAACGGAGAGGCGATGCAGAAACTACTGAACCTTCCCCGTTACACCATGCCGTCCTGCATGGTCATCATGGGGTACAAACACGATACGCCCGTTGGGAAACTTTCTGCACGTTGTCCCGCCACGGATATGTTCATGACGGACCAGTACCAGCTACGAAGCAAGGAAGCGCTTGAGTCCGCGTTCAACGGACAAGAAAGACAAGCGCATGCCGTCAATCGGCTCCCGTACGGCAACGCGGGGACGTTAGCCGACTACTATTACGAAAAAAAGTACATCACGTCCTTCATGAAAGAAATGAACCGTTCCGTCGCATGGTGGTTCGACCGATGGGAAAAGGGACGCCCATGACGATCAGAGGATTCCGAAAAGAGGACATCCCGTCGATGGCTGCTATCTGGAACGAGGTCGTCAAAGCCGACAATGCCTTTCCCCAAACGGACCCGTTGGACGAAAAGGCAGCAAACGTATTTTTCTCGAGTCAAAACTGGAGTGCGGTGGCGGAGGAAGACGGACAAGTCGTCGGTTTGTACATTCTGCATCCCAACGGTACAGGCCATCTAGGAAAAAACGCCAATGCAAGTTACGCCGTCAAAAACGGTTTGCGAGGCAGACATATCGGTGAAACACTTGTACGCGATTCCCTTAACAAAGCAAAGGAACTCGGCTTCCACAATCTGCAATTCAACGCCGTTCTATCCTCGAACAAACCGGCGTTGCGTCTCTATGCAAAATTGGGGTTCAGAAGCATCGGCATACTGAAGGATGGATATCGGCATGCCGATGGATCATGGGAAGATCTCCGGCTTTTTTACCATCCCTTGTAAAAGGAACGGCTTCCCTCTCCCCGATCTCTCGCGACGCGGGACCAAGCGTACCCTTCACTCAAGGAACTTTCGTATCGCCGTACGTCAGTAAAAGAGATCCTCGACTTCGAAAGGTTTGTAGTGCTCTGAAATCTTTTGTATCTTGTTTTGCGTGTCAAGGAAGGCGTCGGTAACGATTGGATCGAAATGCGTGCCGCGTTCTTCCTTAATGATTTCCACCGCCTCTTCGTGAGGAAGCGCATGCTTGTATGGCCGTTCGCTGGTAAGCGCATCGTAAACATCGATGATGGCCATCAACCTCCCCCCCAATGGGATGGAGCCTTTTTTCAACCCATAGGGATATCCTTTGCCGTCATAGCGCTCGTAATGTCCGAGAATAATTCTCCTCGCGATCGTGAGGGCCCTGCGTGCGTATATGGATTCCGCAGGAAGGAACCGTACTATCCCCGCACCGCAAACCACATGATGCTTGATCACTTCAAATTCATCCGCGGTAAGCTTTCCCGGTTTGTTCAGGATAGGCAAAGGAATACATATTTTCCCTATATCATGGAAAGGAGCCCCCCGCACCATGTCTTCAAGTTCGGAAGAAGATATCTCGTATCCCTGTATCCCAAGAGAAGCGACCTGACTCGCAAGAATACGCATCATCGTCGCGGTTCTGGACAAATGGGCGGCAAGATTCTTGTTGTCCGATCCAAAGAGGTTCATGATCACATCAACCGTGCCATCATAGGGAAACATCCTGCAAAACAAATCCTTGTTCCGCCATTCTATCTCAGAGGAACAACATTCCCTCAATTTCGGACCCAAAGGACCAAGTGAAAGAAACACACCAAATTCGGTAAGCCTCGCCCCCTGATCCAGTGGACGATGAAGCAAGTCCACCGGTTCCACATCGGCCAAATATTCCATATCGTCCGGCGTCTTACCATCAAGGACAAGCAGAATCGGAACATCGATACGATCCTTTCGTATTTCATATACAAGCGTTTTCGCATCAGTCAAAAGATATGAAGGAGAAGCGATGAGAAGGGAGATGTCGTTCTCCTGTTCCAGAAATACGCGCAACTTCGAACGCGTATCCGCATGGATTATCTCGAACGATGGAGAAAGCCGCACTATTACCTCATAATCGACAGAAGACAACCCCACCAATATCTTCGTCATGCTACACACTCTTTCCTCACCAACATTGCATCTCCTCCCTTGGCCACAAAGAACAAAAAGCCCCCCCCTCCTCATTTCCATCCTATGCCACCCCATTGCAGTTGTCTAGGCTCGTCCATCAGGTTTTGTCGATACCAGACTGTCTCAAAATGCATAATGTCAGCAAAAAGATGCAAACGAACTCTCCCATACAGAACGCACCTGGGAAAAACGGAAACGAGTCATTGTCCGCCGACAAAAAAATCCGGCGTTTTTTCCCGACACCGGATTTTCTTCCCCCTGACACGAAACTCCTTCGCTCTGTTCCCCGCCGTGCAACTGCGGTATGCTCAGGGGTGACCTCTTCCTTCTTCCCCTGTACCATCTACCATACTCCATTTTGTTCATCCCGCACAGCGTTTTTTGTCCAACATCTTTTCATATAACCAATTATGATTGACAAATGTACAAATCCAACCTATCAGAACTTTGTACATACACCATACCTTGCCATAAAAATGCACGCCATCTCTGCCACACTTCATACATCGGAAAACAACAAACCACAAAGCTTTTTACAATTTCTCCCATTCCCGTGGTTATGACATGACGCCACTTCTGACATTTGTATCCACTCAAAATTACATACTGTTCTGTCAAACCTTACAAAACAAGCACGACACGGACGACAAAGGAAATATCCTCTGATTTCCATTTTGATTTTTTCCCACAATATTGAAAAATATGATATTGTGGAAGTGTAATACCTGTGTCCAGTTGCTCCATATTAGATAGCTGTTTTATCATTTTTTATCTCTGTGGTTTTGGAATTCGCCTAAAAAAGAAAAGGGAGAGGGACAAAATGGGAAAAAACATGTTTGCGTTGTTGATGTCCGTATGTGTGATAGGTCTGTCAGGATGTGCATCCATACCGAAGAACGCAACTGTGGTGGAAGGATTTGACGTCACACGTTATATGGGAACGTGGTATGAGATCGCCCGATTCGATTTTCGTTTCGAGAGAGGGCTTGACCATACGACTGCGGAATACGCATTGAACGCCGACAATACCGTCAAGGTGGTGAACCGAGGATACAATCCCCAAAAGGATGTCTGGAAAGAAGCGAAAGGAAAAGCCAGATTCCGCGGCGCAAGCGACAAGGGCGCTTTAGAGGTCTCTTTCTTCGGCCCGTTCTACGCCGGATACAATATACTCGCTCTGGAAGACTACCGTTATGCTTTGGTATGTGGTTCCAGCACCAAGTATTTATGGATTCTCTCCAGAGAAAAAACGATTCCAGAAGAAGTAAGAAAACAATTCCTCAAAATTGCCTCGGATGCGGGTTTCCCTACGTCGGATCTTATCTGGGTTAATCAGGAGTGAGGCGGACTCATTCTCATGAGTCGACCTACCGCGATTCTCTTTACGTTTTCCGCCGAAAGCAAAAAATGATTCGGGGGAAAATGTTTATATCCCCGTACGAACGAACGGCAAGGGGGAAAGCAACGTCGCAATCATTCCCGCAATACTTTGGGCCCCATAGAGGGACAGATGCGTATTGTCTTCCACCCCGTCGGGGTAATTCGGCCAAATTCCCTGGTTGAACAGAATGCGGCTCCTTTCCTCCCCGAGCTCGTCAAGCAATGCAAGCGTAGGGTGCGTCATATCGTAGAAAGGGATCCCCAGACTTTTAGCGCACGCCTCCATTGCAAGGGGATATTCATGGAGTGTGTCGTACGCCTTGCCATATCGGTCAAACCGACAACGTCCAATGGAAGAAAGGAATACGGGACGAACATTTTTGGCACGAAGCCGACGCACCATGAAAACAAGGTTCTCGCAGTACGTAGTCCACGGAAATGTATGACGCTCCTTATCCGGCTTGTCTTCATTATGTCCGAACTGAACGACAACGTAGTCGCCTTCTTTTGCATCACAGGCAAGGTTCTCGAACACGCCCAAATCCAATGCCAAGCGGCTGCTCAGCCCATTGACG
>JBAXYP010000215.1:0-4064 GCA_041670725.1 Sphaerochaetaceae bacterium | reverse complement strand
CCACGCCTTGTCCGCTTCCTGAGGCGTGCCGACTTCCTCGTTGCACATGGAAAGTCCATGGTCTCCTTCCTGAAACAGATGCAATTCGAACGGGATGCTGTGCTTGCGAAGAGCACAAGCGAGCAACAAACTGTTCTCCACAGGAACAGCCTGGTCGCCGACGGTATGCCAGATGAAAAACGGAGGAACCCCGTCGGAAACCTGGTTTTCCAAGGAAAGCAGTTCTTTCAGCTTCGGATCCCCCCCGCTGACCCATTCCACGCTTTCTTCGTGGCAAAACGAGCCGGTAGTGACAACCGGATAGCACAAGACGCAGGCGTCGGGGCGATTCATCTGATCCTCACGGTCGCCCAGTACGGGATTTCCGTACAGTAAGGAAACGGAAGCGGCCACATGTCCTCCGGCGGAAAAACCCAGAACACAAATCCGGTTCGGGTCGCACAACCAAGAAGTGGCGTGCGTGCGGATCTTGACGATCGCATCGCTCGCCTCCTTCAGCGGTTCAAGGCCCCCCGCGTCTTTTCCCACGGAATAATCCAGAAGAAACACATTGTATCCCAACGAAAGGAAATGGAGGGCTACGGGATCTTTCTCACGCCAGGACAAGTAACGATATGCGCCCCCGGCGCAGATGACCATACTCGGCCGGATGTTTTTGATACCGCCATCATCAACCCAATCCTGCAGATATCCGGTAAGAGGGACCTCTTTCGGCCCCACGGCAATTTGAATGATTTTCATGTTTCGGATAGTACCATGGAGGATAGAGAAATGCAAACGTTCACGCGCTCTTGATGGTCTCGAGCAACTGGTCGAGATGTCCGTGGGTGACGCGGGGATTCAGCAAGGTGAACTTAAACCAGGTTTTCCCGCCGTGGGTCGTCTGCCCGATCACGACTCCGGAGAGCAACAGTTTTCTCCTTACCGCCTTGATCTTTTCATCGTCCGCATCCTTCAGGCGAAACACCACGCTGCTCAGTTCGGGACGCATCACCACCTCAAACGCAATATCTTCTCGCAGCCGTCCGTAAACATACGCCGCATTTTCGATACAGGTATCGACAATCGTCTCGTATCCGTCGCGTCCTTGGCTCTGAAACGCCACCCAAACCTTCAATGCGTCAAAGCGTCGTGTCGTCTGCAGCGATTTTCCCACGAGATTGGTATACCCGTCCTCTTCATCCTCCTCCCGGTTGAGGTAGTCGGCATGAAGCATAAAAGGTTTCATGTGTCGTCCGTCTTTGACGAGGATCGCACTGCAACTGATGGGCAGCAGAAACATTTTGTGGAAATCCACCGTAATGGAATCGCACACGGACAAGTCACCAATCCGCCGTTTGTATTTCTCCGACAGGATTGCGGCGCTTCCGTAGGCCGCATCGGCATGACACCACATGCCATAAGAGTTGCAAATCGAGGCGATCTCCCCCACGGGATCGATGCTCCCGTAGTCCGTCGTCCCGACGGTTGCGACGACGCACATCGGTTTGTTTCCATCCCTCAGATCCTGTTCGACCAAACGGCGAAGCTCCGAAACATCCATCCTGCAATCATCGTCCACGGGGACCTTTACGACGGCTTCATACCCAAGCCCCATCAGATGGGCACTCTTTTCCATCGAAAAATGGGAAATCTCCGAAGTGTAGATGCGAAGTTTCCGGTAGCAATTGGGAAGTCCATGCCTTTTCACATCCCAATGAAGCCGCTCGTCGCAGTACCAGTCCCTGGCAAGGAACAAACAGGAGAGGTTGGACTGGGTGCCTCCGCTGGTGAATGCTCCGTCGGCTTCCTCCCCGTACCCGTACAAAGCGTCCAATTGCCGGATTACCTCCACTTCGATCTCCGTGGCGATCGGCGCCTGATCCCAAGAATCCATAGACTGGTTGAACGTCGAAAGTATCAATTCGCTCGCCAAAGATTCCATCAACGCCGGACTATGGAGATGGGCCATGTAGTTTTCGGAGGAAGTGTGCACGAAATTGGGAAGCACCGTCTTGCGCATCTCGTCCAACACGGCATCATATCCGCGGCCACGCTCGGGCAGCAATTGCCGACGAATCCCCTCCCGCAGAGTATCGGGGGAAAGACCGCGATATCCTTTTGCGTCGCAGGATGCGTCCAGGATAGCGGAGATGGTCTCTTCCATCATTCTCCGGTACTGTTCGTGCGAGACGGGATCCTCGGACAACAAGAGTTCAGGCTTTACTGACATCTGCGTCCACCGTACGGACCACATCCTCGAAAATATCGAGCATCGTATTCACCTCGTCGTCGGTGACATTCAAAGCGACAAGGCACCGCATCACCGATCCCATGCGTCCGCCGCGCTCCATGATCAGCTTGCGTTCGAAGCAAAGATTCTGCACCCTCGCCGCGATCTCCCCGTCATACAACGGGATTCCCATGATATCCTTCGGACCGTTGGGGTTGATGAACTCGATGCCGAGCATCAGGCCTCTGCCCCGTACATCTCCGATGATGGAGACTTCCTTCTTCAATGCGTTCAGACGATCGATAATCATGTCGCCCTTGACCCGGACATTCTCAAGAAACGCCGGATTCGAAACACGATCCATCACCACCGTCCCCGCCGCCATGGCAAGTTGATCACCACGGAACGTTCCTGTATGGGCGCCGGGTTTCCACAGATCAAGTTCCTCGTTGTACACGACGACCGACAAGGGAAGGGATCCGCCGATGGCCTTGGAGAGCAAAATCACGTCGGGAGTAATGTCTCCGTACTGGAACGCGAAAAATTGTCCGCTCCTGCCGATGCCACATTGAATCTCATCGCAAATCATCGGGATCCCCAACTCCTGGGTTACCCTGCGGACCGTCTGAAGAAATTTCTTCGGCGCGGGGTTCACCCCTCCTTCGCCCTGTATCGCTTCGAGAATCACCGCCGCCGGACGAGAGATGCCGCTTTCAGGATCCTTCATCACCCGTTCGAAATAGGTGCAACACGCGTCGACGCCCGCCTCCCCGGCAAGACCGAACGGATTACGGTAGGTATATGGGTATGGAAGAAACTGAACGTACGGCATCAATCCGGAGACGGGATCCTTCGCCGCAAGATTGCCCGTCAGCGCCAGCGCCCCGTGTCCCATGCCGTGAAACGCCCCGTGGAACGCGACGACGGTCGTTCTTCCTGTAGCCGTCTTGCACAGCTTGATGGCCGCATCCGTCGCATCCGTGCCGCTCGGGCTGCAGAACTGGACTTTGGAATGGCCTTTCAGGCCGGGCGGAAGAAGATTAAACAGCGTCTCCACGAACTTGTCCTTGACGGGAGTGGTGATATCAAGGGTATGGAGAGGAGCGTCGCTTCGCAACATGTCGACCATTACCTGATTCACTTCGCTGTCATTGTGCCCGAGGGCCAATGTACCGGCACCGCAGAGGAAATCGAGGTACTTGTTGCCCTCCACGTCCTCCACCCAAACCCCTTTCGCCTTCTTCAGAGCGACGGGGAACTTTCTCGGATATGTCCTTGCGTTCGATTCCGTCTGATTCTGACGGTCAAGGTAGAATTGATTGGTGACTGCGTTCATTCTTTTCTTCTGTCCTTCTCATCTTCAGTACGCGTTCCATCACTGGATTGGCGCACCTGTTATCGTCCTTCTTGCAAGATGGTTGTACCAAGTCTACCGGTGCCCATGAACCATAGGCACAAGCAAAGGTATTATTATCATAAAAGAGAGAAAAGAAAAGAGTTTTTGGGGTCGTTTTTTAAAAAAAACGGGACGGAATCCCACTTAGAAGTCCAAGGCGAACAACGATGCCCCGATGGCCCCGCACAGTTGGGCGAGCGGAGATACGACGAGACGGACGGACAGCCTTCGTTCGACCGCATGCACCACGCCGAGATTTCTCGCCACCCCACCGGTGAGCATCACCTTCTCCTCCATTCCGAGACGGTTGACGAGAACGGCGGTTTTGTTGGCCACGGCATTGTCCAGCGCGTGGATGATATCCCCCACGTCTTTGTTCTGGGCGACCAACGACACCACTTCCGATTCGGCGAACACGGTACACATGCTGCTGATGACGATTTTCTCTTTCGCCGT
>JBAXYP010000214.1:0-4068 GCA_041670725.1 Sphaerochaetaceae bacterium | reverse complement strand
TAACTGGGCAACACTCATCACCAACGAAGAACTCCAATGGAATTTCTTGATGGCATCCTGTTGCAAGGTGCTGGTGGTAAAGGGAACATTCGGGCGCGTGACAAACGGCTTTTTCTGGATGGACGTTACCATCCAAGATTTCCCCTCAAGTCGCTGAATGAACGAATCCACCATGTCCTTGTCGCAGAGAATCGTGTTTTCTTTCCCTTTGTAAACCCCGGTAATGCCATCGAAGTCTTTGCTCTGGGCGAGAGTTTTGCCGTCAACGGATACAAGCCGCGCCTGGTATTGGTCGCCTTTGGCGCTTCTCAGCGTAGCCAAGGCATCGAAATACACACTCCTAAGGAAAAGGATACGTTCCTTTTCCCTGTCGACGGTAAGCCGGAGTCCGACGGACTGTACCCGCCCTGCGGAAAGTTTTTTATTGGCAAGCTTTTTCCAAAGGATCGGGCTGATGCTGTACCCATACAAACGATCGACGACCCGCCTCCCTTCCTGCGCCTGGACAAGATCCTCGTCGATGCCACGACCTGTTTGCAACGCTTTCTGAATGGCTGTTTTGGTAATCTCATGAAACACCATACGCTGGTACGGCACGCTCGGCTTGAGCACTTGAACCAAATGCCAGCTGATCGACTCTCCCTCCCTATCCTCATCGGTGGCAAGCAACAGTTTGTCGGATTTCCCCAGTTCCTTTTTCAACTCCGCGATCAGCGGAGCCTTGCCTTCGACGATATGGTATTTGCAGGCATATCCATGATCGACATCGATACCCATCTCTTTTTCCCCAAGGTCCCTGATATGCCCTTTGCTGGCGATGACCCTGTACTGCTTCGGCAGAAAACGGGATATGGTTTTCGCTTTGGTTGGGGATTCGACGATGATCAGCGTTTGCTTTGATTGTTCCATGAACTGCTCCTGCACGACTTTCAGGTTTCCACTATATACCGAGTGCACAAGAATTTGTCAACTCAAAGCAACCAAATATCCTTTTTGGGAACGATCTGTCACTCCTCAACCAAGACGAATTTTCCTTCCGAACCCTTCTCCGGATTTTTGAAAATCCCCGTCGAGGCAAGACCATTTCCCGTCGTCCAGAACACGCAAGCACGCTTCCCGTCTTCGGTGACGACGAACTGGTAATAACTATGTGTGGTGAAGGTCATGCCCAATGCCTTGCTCTTCACTTCAACAAGAATGCCCTTGGCGGTCTGTGTCACCGAATCGACCAGGAATTTGCTTGGTTTGGCGCTGCTCGCGTTGAACATCAGGCCGTTGGCTCGGTACACTGCGGCGGAAGGATCGTTGTAGTCCGTCCATGAACCGATGATTTCGGCCGGACTTACGACCTGCAATCCCAAGCCGGGGAGTTCGCTTTTGATGACCATCTGTCGTCCGGGAACATCATCCACCACGTAGCGCAGTGACACGCACCGACCTTTATTGTCATTGTCCGTGGAATTCGTCCACCGATAAGAACCGCTCCAACTGACAGTCTCCGCAACGACCTGCGTAAAATCGATTGTCCTGTCGTCCCCGTCCCGTGACGCAACGATTATCTGGTAACGATGATTGGACAGGAGCGGATCGTCGTTTCCGCCAACGACGCATGAAGAACGGTCCCCGTCGAGTCTGGCAATGGGTTTTTTGTCCACATATACGTCATAATGTCTCGTTCCCACGACGGCCGTCCAGGAAATCATCACTTGGTTGGGAAACACTCTCTCAATTTGCGCCGTCATGGCCCAAGCGGACCAGCATCCGGCGACCAACACCATCGTGGCCACCAATTTTCTCATCACTAACCCCGTCGCCTACTGTACCATATTACTTGCTCACCGCACAAGAAAAGGCTACGCTGTTCCCATGACGGTCGAATTGGTCTCCTGTTGTTACGAAAAAGGGAATTTCAGTTTCCCCCTCGGGGTATTGTGCATCAAGGAGGCATTGGCATCTCATCATATTCCGTCGAAGGTGCAGAACTGGTATCTCAGTGATGATCCAGAGGAAGCCGCCGCCTCCGTACATGCCGACATCGTAGGGCTTTCCGTCTATCTCTGGAACAGGAAATGGTTTGATTTGTTCGCCACCAAGGTGAAACGGGACAATCCAGGAACGATCCTGTTTGCAGGGGGCACAGAAGTGACGGCGAACCCGCACAGTTTCGACCTGGACTCGTACCGTTTTCTTGTCATCGGCGAGGGTGAAGAAAGTGTACCGTACGCCCTCGAGGCAATCCTGCAGGGAAAAGAAATCACCCCGACAAGGGGAATCGTCGTCAAAGGAAGCGTTTTCTCCTGTGGATGTCCAGAGGACCTTTCCACGCTCCCTTCCGTATTTCTTTCCCACACCGCGGATCCGTTTCTCAAACGGGAGGATACGGTCCTATGGGAGCTGACAAGAGGCTGTCCGTATCACTGTGCGTTTTGTTTTGAATCCAAAGGAGTCCGTTCTGTCCGACGTTTCCCAACGGAACGCATCGTGGCGGAGCTGCAATATCTGACTTCGCACGACGTACATGATGTCTTCGTACTCGACCCGACGTTTAATATGGACAAACGACGTACGGTTACGATCCTGAATCTTCTCTCCGAAAAGGCACCCGGCATTCATTTTACCTTCGAGAACAGAGCGGAACTTCTCAATGAGGAAATCGTCGATTCGTATGGAAAGTTAAACTGTTCTCTGCAATTGGGGATGCAATCCAGTAATCCCGAAGTGCTTCGTACCATCGACAGAGCTGCCGACATGCAAGCGTTCGAAAAGGGTGTCAGACTACTGGGAAAGGAAGGTGTGTCGTTCGGTCTGGATGTGATCATCGGTCTTCCCAAAGACACGTTGGAAGGGTTCTGCAAAAGCATCGACTATGCGATCTCGATGAAACCGAACAACATCGATATTTTCCTCCTGTCGCTGCTTCCCGGAACGACGCTTGCGGACCGTGCAGACGCGCTGGGGTTGGTGTATGAAAAACAGAATCCCTATCATCTGATCGAAAGTCCGACCTTTTCCCGAATCGACATCCAGAAGGCACTTGATATCAAGAAAGCCACCGACTTCTTTTATACCAAAGGACAAGCCTTCCAATGGTTTTCCTTGTTCCAAAATGCGGCGGAACTTCCGGCCCATACGTTGATGCTCCTTTTCTCCTCGTTCCTTGCAAGATGTCAGCGGGAGCCTGACGTTTATGAAGCGCAGGACATGTTCGTCCGTAGCATATTGAAACAACAAAACAAGACGGCCCTTCTGCCGGCGCTTACCTCCTACATGGAACTCTACCAAGGCATCGCCTATCTTCTGGAGACGGGGGAGAGCCCCGTGGTGGAGCTTCAATACGACCCGAACGATCTCGCGCATCTTGAGTGCATGCCGCTGGATCGCTTCGCAAAAGAAACGAAGCGGCGGCGATGTGCTCTTGCCGTCGTCCAAGAAAACGACGGAACGATCGGATTCGTCGACCAGTGAGATTGCAACGTCAACCCGTTTCGGCATACAGTGGACATACTTATGAAACACTCCATTCCCATCCTCCTTGTTTCTGCGCTCCTGCTCTGCGGATGCGCCGTCACCGAACAGCTCGCCATTGCACCAGGCGGAAACGGAAAATCGGATATTTCCCTTTCCGTCGAGCCGTTTTTCGTTGATGTGTTGAACGATTTCGAAGAATTTTCCGATGAGAAAAATCCGGAATCCGTGATGGACAAGGCAGTCTCCGACATGGAAAAGAGCCTCAAAGGAGGCGACGGAATGACTGACGTCTCGTTTTCGAAGATCGGGGAACGAGCCTATAAAGGAGTTTTCTCCTTCAAGAGTGTGTCAAGTCTCCTCTCCGATCTCGGTGCGGAAAAGAACCAGACGCTTTTGACCGTCAAAGGCAACACCCTCACGTTCCACTTGGATTTGGACAACTATCCTCAACTGACCAAAGTCATCCCCTTTCTCGCCGACAAGAATTTCGAACCGTTCGGCCCGACATATAATCAGGGGATTTCCGAGGCGGATTATCTGGATATGATCAGCTTCATGCTTGGCGAAGAAGGTCCCAACGCCATCTCCGATTCTCGAATC
>JBAXYP010000213.1:0-4081 GCA_041670725.1 Sphaerochaetaceae bacterium | reverse complement strand
GCATGCGCCAACGCATTGGATCGGAACAAGAAACTCGATGAGGAGAATCTGATCGTTTCCGAGTTGTATGTTGACGAAGGCCCGAGGCTCAAGAGAGTATGGCCCAGATCCCATGGGAGAAGGGATATCCTTCTTCGCAGGATGTCGCACATTACCGTCACTGTTGACGAGAAAACGAGTGTGAGGAAATAAATGGGCCAGAAAGTTAATCCGATTGGACTTCGTTTGGGGATCAACAAGACATGGAAGTCTAAGTGGTTTGTGGATCGCAAGGAGTATGCGGATACGCTGCACGAGGATTTGAGGCTTCGCAAGGAGCTCCTCGAATGTCCTGAGGTTCAGGGAGCTGAGATTTCGGATGTGGAAATCATCCGCAAGCCTCAGCGTGTCACTGTGGTCATCACCACCAGCCGTCCGGGGATCATTATCGGCAGCAAAGGCGCCAATGTCGAGAAACTTGGTCTTCGTCTGCAAAAGCTTTCGGACAAGAAAGTGCAGATCAAAATCAAGGAAATCAAGAAGCCCGAGGCCGATGCCCAGCTGATTTCCGCCAATATCGCGCGTCAATTGGTCGCTCGCGGTTCGTTCCGCAGGGCGATGAAAACGGCGATTTCCAAGGCGATGCAGAGTGGTGCGCAAGGCATTAAGGTGCGTCTTTCCGGACGTATCGGCGGTGCCGAGATTTCCCGAAGCGAATGGATGAAGGAAGGTCGTGTACCTCTTCATACGCTTCGCAGCGATATCGATTATGGTTTCACTACTGCGAACACCTCCTTTGGATGCATCGGCGTCAAGGTATGGGTATTCAACGGTGAGATTTATGATCATGTGCAGAAAGACGATGCCGGTGTGGTAGCGAAAAAGCCGTTCAGGGCTGACGAAAGCGGGAACGGGGCTGTGAACGCCGCCGGGGCAAGGAGTTAGGCCATGCTTAGTCCGAAGAGAGTAAAATACAGGAAACGGCAACGAGGTGACCGCAAAGGCATAGCGCAGAGCGGGAACACGATTGCGTTTGGTGAATATGGCTTGATGGCAACCGAGCCGTTGTGGGTGACGAATCGCCAGATCGAAGCGGCTCGTGTGGCGTTGACTCGTCACATCAAGCGCGGCGGAAAGATTTGGATCAGAATTTTCCCTGACATGCCATATACCAAGAAACCTGCCGAAACCAGACAGGGGAACGGGAAAGGCGCGCCGGAAGGTTGGGTAGCCGTGGTGAAGACCGGAACCATCATGTTTGAGATGGGCGGTATCAGCAAGGACGTTGCGCAAGAGGCTTTGACGTTGGCTGCTTCCAAGCTTCCCCTCCGTACCAAGTTTGTCGCAAGACGTGATGTGGAGTGAGACTATGAAGAATTCGTTTAAAGATTTGACGTTGGAAGAGCTGAGAGCGAAGAAAGAGGAATTGCACAAGCAGTACCTGACCCAGAGAATGGACAAGGTGCTTGGGCACGTGGAAAATCCTCTTGCTGTACGCACGACGCGCAGAGCCATCGCCCGCGTGAACACCCTGATCTCCGAGTATGAGCTTGGGATTCGCAAACCGATGACCAAATAGGGAGTGAGATATGGAAAAGGCGTGGAGAAAGACGATGACAGGCCAGGTGGTCAGCGACAAGATGGATAAGACGATTACGGTCGCCATCACCAAGAAGACGCTCAACCCCCTGTACAAGAAGTATGTGACCACCACCAAAAAGGTGAAGGCTCACGATGAGAACAATGAGGCGAAGATCGGCGACACCGTCCGCGTGGAAGAATGCCGTCATCTGAGCAAGGATACATGCTGGCGTCTCGTTCAGATTGTCGAGCGTGCCCGCTAAGAGGACAGGAGAGACACTATGATCCAGATGCAGAGCTATTTGAATGTCGCGGATAACAGCGGAGCCAAACGGGTGCAGTGCATCAAGGTTCTCGGTGGAAGCCATCGATACGTCGCCGGCGTCGGAGACATCATCGTGGTTGCCGTCAAGGACGCACTTCCCAACGGTGCCATCAAGAAAGGTGACGTCTTGAAAGCTGTGATTGTCCGTACAAAAAAGGAATACCGGAGACCTGACGGTACCTATATCAGGTTCGATGACAATGCGTGCGTCGTCATCGACGCCAACAATAACCCGCGCGGCAAGCGTATCTTTGGACCTGTGGCCAGGGAACTTCGTGACCACTATATGAAGATCGTTTCCCTCGCGCCGGAAGTGTTGTAGGAGATCAGCTATGAGACTGAAGAAGAATGACACCGTGAAAGTCATTTCTGGGAAGGACAAGGGCAAGACAGGCCGTATTCTTTCCATTAATCATGACGCGGAACGCGTGGTTGTACAGGGTGTCAACATGGTCAAAAAAACCATGAAGAAGAAAAACCAACAGGACAAGGGTGGAATCATCGAGATTGAAGCTCCGCTTTCTGTTGCCAATGTCGCTTACGTCCTGAAAGATGGGAAGACGACTCGCATCGGGTACAAGTTTGACGATAATGGAAAGAAAGTCCGTTATGCCAAAAAGACTGGGGAAGTAATCTAATGGCAGAAGAGAAGAACGTACAGGAAGCGGCTCCAAAGAAGACGGCCGCCCCCAAGAAGGCTGAAGCAAAGAAGCCTGAAGCTCCCGCCGAAAAGTTTGTCCCGAACTTCAAGAGAAAGTATCTGGAGACGGTTGCTCCCGCCCTGTTCAAGGAGCATGGTTACAAGTCACCGATGCAGGTTCCCAAATTGGAAAAGATTGTGGTCAGTATCGGCTGCGGCGACGCCATCGAAAACAAGAAACTGCTTGATTCCGCCGTCAAAGAGCTGGAGCAGATCACTGGTCAGCATGTGGTGAAGACGAAAGCCAGGAAATCCATCGCAAACTTCAAGTTGCGTGAAGGGCAGGAGATCGGCGCGATGGTGACGCTCCGCGGAGACAATATGTGGTATTTCCTGGAGAGGTTGATTTGCATTGCGCTTCCCCGGGTGAAGGATTTCAGGGGAGTCAATCCGAACGCATTCGATGGACGCGGAAACTATTCTCTCGGTATCACCGAACAGATTATCTTCCCGGAGATCGACTTCGACAAGATTGAACGGATCAGTGGCATGAACGTCGCGATCGTCACGACTGCGAAGACTGACGAGGAAGGGTATGACCTGCTGAAAAAGCTCGGAATGCCTTTCGCGAACAAATAAGGGTGAAGCATCATGGCAAAAAAATCATTGATCATCAAATCCAGGAAAGAGCCGAAGTTCAGCACGAGAAGATATCATCGGTGCAGAATTTGTGGGCGTCCTCGTGGGTATATGCGTCAGTTCGATATGTGCAGAATCTGCTTCCGTAAACTGGCAAGTGAAGGCCAGATTCCTGGCGTTACCAAATCAAGTTGGTAAGGAGAAAGACATGGCTGTAAGTGATCCAGTAGCAGATATGCTCACCAAGATTAGGAACGCTAGTCTGGCGAAGCACGAGAAAGTAGATATTTCCAACTCCAAGATCAAGATCCAGATCATCAAGATTTTGAAGAATGAGGGATATGTCAAAAATTTCAAAAAAGTCACCAAAGACGGGTTTCCGTATGTCCGTGTCTTTTTGAAATACGATGAGGACCAGGCTCCTGTCATCCATGGCATCGAGCGTGTGAGCACTCCGGGGCGTCGTGTGTATACCGGGTATCGCGAGATGCCTCGTGTTTACAACGGCTATGGCATCGTGGTGGTCTCCACTTCAGCGGGTGTCATCACCGGGAAGAAGGCGACAGAGTCGAAGATTGGCGGCGAGCTGATCTGCAAGGTTTGGTAGGGGGGAGAGAATGTCCAGAATTGGAAGATTGCCTATCGCGGTTCCCCAGGGAGTCAAAGTTTCCGTGGATCCGAATAATACGGTCCATGTGGAAGGCCCCAAAGGGAAACTGACCTGTGCAGTGCATGCGGAGATTAAAGTGGAAGTGAAGGACGGCAAGGTCGAGTTGAGCCGTTCGAAGGATGACCTGGAAGTAAAGGGGTTCCATGGATTGTACCGCCAGATGATCAACAATATGATTATCGGTGTAACGAAAGGATACTCCAAGACGCTGGTCATCAATGGCGTCGGATACCGTGCCGAGGCGAAG
>JBAXYP010000212.1:0-4088 GCA_041670725.1 Sphaerochaetaceae bacterium | reverse complement strand
CGCAACGGTTTCGGCGGGCACAGGATCGAAGGCATCGGCGACAAGCACGTGCCGTGGATCCACAATGTAAAGAATACCGACATGATTCTCGCCATCAACGATCAGGACTGCATGGATATCTATCGCCTGTTCAACGAACCGGCCGGCATTTCTTATCTGCGCAAACAGGGTGTCAAGGAAGCGGACCTGAAGAACTTGCCGCTTTTCGGCATCAGCGGCATCGGCAACCTCCTCGGAGCCATCAAGATGGCCAAGTATTACGAAATGGACGAAAACGATGTAATATTCACCATCCTGACGGATTCATCCATCATGTATACGTCGCGGCTGAAAGAATTACAGGCGCAACAAGGACCGTTCGACGAAACGGAAGCGGCACGAATTCTGGCTGCCGCCTTGCACCATCAGGGCATTGAGAACGCATCGGAACTCACCTATTACGACCGTCTCAGGATCCACAACCTGAAGTATTACACATGGGTGGAGCAACAAGGAAAGACCTACGAGGAACTCAATCGACAATGGTACGACCGCACTTACTGGAAACAGATTCCGCCGATGGCCGCGAAAATCGACGAAATGATCGAGGCGTTCAACAAGGAAATTCTGAAAGGCTGAATCGAAAGGAAGCGGAGCGGGCGAATGCCCGCCCCCTTCATCTTTATGAACAAGGAAAACCAATGCATTTCACCTATGTATGCAATGAATGCGGCAGGGTCTTCGATACGGACGAGGTGATTTACCAATGTCCTGTCTGCAGCAAAGGTAATGACGATTTCCATTTCCCCAAAGGCAACCTGGTCGTTCGCTACGATGCGGATGATCTGAAGAAACTGAACCATAAGAGTGATTTGAGCTTTTATGATTTCTTCCCCTATCCCGTTTCGGAAAGGGAATGTTATCCCGTAGGAAACACTCCGATCATCCGGCCCGCTCGCCTGATCGAAACATACGAACAGCGCGGATTGTTCTTCAAGATGGACAGCATGTTGCCCTCCGGTTCGTTCAAGGACAGGGCGAGCCAACTGGTCGCCGCCCAAGCCATCGCCCACGGACAGAAGAGAATCGCTCTCGCCTCCACCGGCAATGCGGGAGCGGCAATGAGTTGCGCCGGGGCGGCGTACGGACTTGATATCGTACTGTTCGTACCGGAAACCGCACCGGTGAACAAGTTGATGCAGTCCGTCCTGTACGGCGCAGAAGTCATCCCCGTCAAAGGGACGTACGACGACGCATTCAAGCTATCCATCGCCTATACAAACCACTTCGGAGGCATCAATCGAAACACAGCATACAATCCGATGACGATCGAAGGGAAAAAAAGTGTTTCCATCGAACTGTTTCTCCAACTTGGGAGAAAACTCCCGGATGTGGTATACGTGCCGGTGGGCGACGGATGCATTTATTCGGGAGTGGTCAAAGGATTCCTTGACTTGCGGGACGCCGGCCTGACGGACCATCTTCCCCATGTGATCTGCGTCCAATCCAAGCAGTCCAATGCCATCAGCAGGGCATTTTGTACCGGCAGGTTCGACGCAATCACGCGGGCGACGACGAAAGCCGATTCGATCAGCGTGGAAAATCCGGCGAGCGGAAGAATGGCCGTACGCTATCTGAAAGAATCCGACGGATACTGCGTCGAAGTCGATGATACGGAAATTTTCAAAGGCCAATTGGAACTTGTCCGAAAAAGCGGCGTGTTCGTCGAACCCGCCGCGGCGTGTGCATGGGCTGGATTCGTTCACGACAGGGTGAATTGCCAAAAACGGTTTGGCAGGAACGCCTCAGTCTGCGTGCTCCTGACCGGTATCGGGTTCAAGGATATGCAAGCGTTTTCCGACGAAGTCGCAATCCCCCCGGCAATTGAAAACAGCGAGGAGGCGATGCTCGCCCGTTTCGCCCGATAAGGCCCTAGGGGGCGATGCCTTTACTCTCCCGTTTCGTTTCGATATCTTTTGGGACAGAGAGGTGCCTCATGAAAGAGTTTTTGATCGGCCTCGGACTGGGCGGCGTGCTTGCGCTGGTCGTCGCCATCGCGATGTCCATCAGCCAGCATAAGAAGCTGCTCGCCCTCAAGGCGGAAAAAGACAAATACAAAGAGATGGTCACCGACCGCATGGACATCGAGGCGGAAGGCCTGTCAAAACTGAAAACGGAGAATGAGTCGCTGAAAAAAGCGAATGAAAACCTCAGGATCACCGTCAACACCTATTCGCAGAAACCGGGACGCAAGGAAATCTCTCGGCTCCAAGTATACCAGCTCGCCGTCGACCGACTGACCATCAACAGCCCTGGTTTCGGTGCGGCATGGCAGGCAGCATTGAAGGAAAGCGAAGACGAGTTCCAGAAAACCTACGTCGGCGTGCAACCGTTCATCCGCCGCCTGATCCCCATCAAAACCGATGCTTCGGTCCTTCCCGAAAAAGTCGAAGTGGACGATTCAGAAGAAGAGAAATCCTGAGAAGGAATATCGCCCTCTGGTTTTTCTCCAGTCTTATACATTAAGGACGGAAAAAGAAAAACAAAGAATAGTGACGGAACTTCTGATTTGGCTCAGACCCAACAAGAGGATAACTGCATGAAATGAAGGTTCACCTGCCTAGGCAAGGGAAATCAAGGTCGAGCACAGTAAGTTTCTCTCCTCCCTTGTCCCAATCAAGTGTGCCATTGCATTGGTGACAGTAATAGATGGTCTTCAGGTATTTCTTTTCCAGAAGGACGGGAACGCAATCGGAAAGATGTTTCACATTCGGATGCAAGTCCTTCATGAAATGATAAAGCCCTTTTGTTCCCTTGCTGGCATTGCAGGAAGGGCAGGCCCATATTTGATTGTGAATTCCCTGGATATGGTCACAGGTAGCGCATCGTTCGCTGATGCAGAGGGATTTTGGCACGATATGCTCCCACTGCAGACGGTCTGACGAACCGCAATAGGCGCAGACTGGAACGGCCTCTACGAATTGTCTGTCTTCTCTGAGGATGTCAGACCACTTCATCTCATCATCGCGCAACTCACGGAATTTCTTCTTGATAAATCCATAGGCTTCGGTCTTTGACTCGGGACCGAAGGCCATTTTGCCGATAATCTTGGCGTATTGATAGAAAATAAGCTCCTTGATGGTATGAACTTCACGATCAGGCATGGCTGATTTTCTCCTCCAAGGCAGTATCATACTGTATGGATACCATAACAGCAAGGATTTTTGGGAAAGATACCCTATGGCAGGAAGAGATCCAGAAAATCATCTAGCGTCATGTTCCACGACATTCATAAAGAATCTCAAGAAGCTTAATGAAACTGAGAAAAAGCAGGTGAAACGTAAAAATAGACTCTTGGAGGAAAACCCATTCCATCCGTCTCTGAGGAAAAAACGGCTTCAGGGAACTGATGACCTTTTCGAGTTCCGTGTCAACATGGATATCCAAGTTATCTGCTATCACGAAGGTGATGTGATAATCATGCTTTTGGATATTGGGCATCATGATATACTGTTGAAATACTAGCCTTGACGTACCACTCTGGGGTTTAGCTGATGTTTACATTTGCGAAACATTTTCAGACGATACAAAATGATGTGCAAAAACGGCTCTCACAAAGCTTAACCTAACGGCACTTTACCACATGATGCGTCAAGATAAAATCCCAAATAGAGGCGCTTAAGGAATATTTTCGAGGGTGTAACATAGTTTGTGTAAATGGGAATCTGCTATGCCAAAGAAGGAGTAGCAAAAGGCCAAGAGAAACAAACGAGAGAAAGATGCCATCGATGGAATCGTCGACCAACTGGACCTTAATGGGGTTAGCCAGGATGAATTGTTTGGAGAGGGCGGTATCGTCAAAGTTCTGACGACAAGGATTCCCAACAAAGCACTGGAGGCCGAGATGGACGACCATCTCGGGTACCAGAAACATTCCTCTTTGGGAGATCTAAGCGGTAACAACCGCAACGGCTACTCCACTAAGAAAGTCATGACCCAAGACCAGGAGGTCGAGCTCAGCATCCCCCGGGACAGGAACGGCGAGTTCTCACCGGTGCTTGTCCCCAAGTATGAGAAGAGGCTGCCGATCTTCAACGAGCAGATAATTG
>JBAXYP010000211.1:0-4088 GCA_041670725.1 Sphaerochaetaceae bacterium | reverse complement strand
TCTCCAAACCCACTTGGGGGAACAACCAATCTGCGGAAAGTTCGGCTTTCCCGTCTTCGTCTCCGTTACCGATCCAAGCGGTGGCAAGACCGAACAACTGTTTCCAATTGTCCGAAGCCCATGGAGCGATGACGATTGTGTTCAGAGAGAGGGTCAGTCCGGGCAGAAATGAGGGTGCATACGCGGCGCTGGTACCGGTGATGAACATGTGCTTTTTGTCGTATCCGGTCTTGTAGTAGGAGGAATATCCCGTCCGCCCCGCCCAAAACCGTACTTCGATGTCCCCGATGTACCAGTTGAGCCATGGCAACGTAATCTTCGTTTTTCTTAGTCCGAAATCAAAACGAGGGTAGGTAGGGGCGTTGTTCGAGTGAAGGATGGCGTTGAGCCAGCCCGGTCCCAACCAGAGCGCCTGTGTGCCGAAGCCGATGGTAAACGTTTCGATCGAATATCGGACCTCCGAGTCTCCCCAATCAAAAGTGAACACAGGGTCGTTCCCAAAGCGTTGGGGAAGGTCAAGATTTGGCCAGTAATATGCATATTCGCTGTCATACCTACCGAAACTGTCCATGATTTTGAAGTATTGGTTTTGCGAGAAATCGAATTCCGGTTTCAGAATAAAGTCAAAGCCCTGCGACGTGAATCCGATGCCGAATTTCAATTGGGCGTTGAATCCCTTGCCTTGCCATAAGGCGCCGTCGTTTTGCCCGTACGGGTATGCGCTGTTGTATGAAGAAAAATACTCAGGACCGTACAATGTCGCCGGCCCCTGCTGTTTCGATCCCAAATGCCAAATATCCTTTGTTTCGTCAAGAATCGTAAAAGTATTGTCGCTCAGCGTACGCCAGTTCAGCGTTGGGCGTTCCGCGGCTCCGATCAACACCAAATGGTTCCAGTATTCTTCCTGAATGGATTTCAGCGCAACACCGCCCCAAAGGAGTGTCGAGAGACATAACAACGTCACCACCGATATGATTGATTTCTTCTTCATAATTGTAAACGTACAGGAATTTTTGCCATTGTGAAAGCCTTCCTTAAGGGAACGGTCATATTATTTCCCCAAGTAAAAGAAGTCTTCAACGTCGATACAGAATGCGATCCCGCTTCCTTGTTTCTGCAAACATGTCTCGGAACGTATCGCTTCAAGAATCAGTTGGGCCTTTTCTTTCTGGGCAAGGATCAGCAACAGTTCTTTTTCCGGTACCAGACTGATGCCGAAGAACTTCACGTCTTCCTCCGTCCCCGTTCCCCGTCCGGTGAGAATTGTTCCCCCTTCGGCTCCCGCTTTGCGAGCCGCTACCATCGCTTCATCCGCATATCCCTGATTTACGATGACGGAGATCAGTTTCCATTTCGATTCCATTGCCTCCTCCTTCTTTTTGTTTTCGGAAGATTGCGTTTCCTTGGTTGTTCCCGGACCGATGCGTTTGAGAATGCCGGATACGTCAATCACTGCGCCGACTCCTTGCAGATGCTTGGGATCTTCCTTCGCCGAAGCCAATTGAGCGGAACGAACAGCTTCCACTTGGTCGTCATCAAGGATTGTCAGCAAAACATCTTTTGCGGTATCTCCGATACCCAGCGCCCCAAGGATGCGGTTGGTCGCGGTACCGCGTCCGAGCATGATGGTTCCGCCTTTTGCGCCCGCGATCTTCCCAGCATCGACCAATCGTTCTCCTTGATGCCTTCCTACGATGGTGAGCAACAGTTTGCCTGGGAGAAAAATCGTCGCCGAGTTACTGTCCATGTACATCCTCCTTTTCCTCCATCACCGAATCGTGTACCCTCCGTCGTTCGGTTGTTTCTTTGGCTTTTTGTTGCTTTTTCTTATACATCAAACCCAGTATCTGGATCGCGATCAACGGTGTCATCGCAATCATTGCGAGAACTCCGAACGCGTCGGTGGTTGGGTTGCCTCCGAGAGCCTGCGACGCACCGAGCGTGAAAGACAGGATGAACGTTGACGACATCGGACCGGTGGCAACGCCGCCGGAATCGAATGCGATCGCAGTGAACAGGGGAGGGCAGAAAAACGTCATGACCAATGCAATGATATACCCGGGAAGCAGATACCACCAGATGCTCAAGCCCGTAATGACGCGTGTCATTGCGAGCGCGACGGCAACGGCGACTCCAATTGCGAGTGAAATAAGCATGACGGGGCGGCGGATATGACCGCCCGACACTTCTTCCACTTGATCGGTCAGCACCCAAACCGCGGGTTCAGCACAGACGACCACCGCACCGAACAACAGCCCGATGGGGACAAGGATCCATCCGTCGCCTTTGCTTCCGATCCCGGCTCCCAATGTTCTTCCTGCGGGCATGAATCCTCCGTTGACCCCGATGAGAAATATCACCAAGCCGACGAATGTATACAGCAAGCCAAGGATTGTCTTTTTCACCTGGTGTTTTGGCATGTGAAGCAATGTGATTTGAAAGACGAGGAGAATTAAGGAAAGGGGAAGCAATGCAGTGGCAGCTTCCTTGGCGATTTCAGGTACCAGATGCAGAAAATGTTGCGCAACAGTCTCGGCACCGGCTATCTCGGATACTATTTCCTGGGCCGACGCGCTTCCGTTGCTTCCGAAGACCATACCCATGACCAGAACCGCCAGAATAGGACCGATCGACGCAATGCCGACGAACCCGAAACTGTCGTCTTCGACACTGGATGTGGAAACGTTTTTCCTGACTGATGCCACACCAAGCCCCAACGCTATGATGAAAGGAACGGTCATGGGACCCGTCGTAGCGCCGCCCGCATCAAACGCGATGCTCACGAATTCGGGACTTACCAATGCCGCCAGAATGAATACAATGGCGTAGAAGATAGTGAATAACCATTTCAATGGAAATTGCAGAATCGTTCTTGCCAATGCGATCGCCACGAACAATCCGACGCCTGCGGAAATCATAAGGATCAACGGGGTGCGCGGAATGGATGCGTCTGTGGCCGTAACTTGGGCGGCAAGTACCTGGATATCCGGTTCTGCGACGGAAAGGACGAATCCGACGACGAATCCGACGAAGAGCATGAGCGGCAAATTCCTTTTCTTGGTCAAGGCTGATCCCACCTTCTGTCCGATGGGGATCATCCCGATTTCCGCTCCAAGGAGGAAGATAGACAATCCGAAAATTAACAGGATGCCTCCGATAAGGAAATTGATGAGCATAATCTTTGGCAAAGGAAACACGGCAAAGTGCAGGATCAATACGATTATCATAATGGGGACGACGGATATCACCGTCTCTTTGAGTTTCGTTAGCAGGTTCACTTCATTCCTCTGTTACGGGATAGACTGCCTCCCGTATGTGCAGATGTCGCAATACCCTTTTAGGATATCCAATAAATCAAATGGCGGGAAGAGGAAACCGTACTACATATTGCAAGATTAAATCAAGGGAGAAAAATGTGAGAAGCTCGGAAGGAAGAATGGCGGGATATCTTGAGAGGGCCTTTTCTTCAGTTGACACTTTTCGCGCCAAAAGGTATAGTCTTTTTTGCTTGTGTTCGGGTAGTAGCGCAGTGGTAGCGTACTTGGTTCGGGACCAAGGGGTCGATGGTTCGAATCCATTCTGCCCGATTAGTTAAGTTATTGCGTTGTAATGGATTGTTGTGTCAATGCTTCCAACTATTCCAAGGTGTGTGTGCCATTTCTTGGAAAATGCTAGGGAGAAAGGATGATGCTCGGTCCATTTTTTTTGTACAAACGGGACCAGAATTCGGTACGCCCGTTATCAGTCTAAAACCCTCAATCATATCTAGGGATGTTTAGATAACTTATTACTTTGCCAATAATAACAAACGGAATACGTAAAGGAACATAGTCAAGAAATAAAACATATACTATGTATGAATTTGGTTGCTTTTGTTATTTCTTATATTGCATTGAGTTGTTTGATTGTATCTACTATCGCATAGATTGGATTCGGGAATTCAGTGTATACGGGCGGAGGAGCTTGGCGTGCAGTGATTCTATGGATTCATACCGTCGATTGGTGACGAGAGATTTTGCATGGTTTCTCCCCATATGGTTTTGACGGACAGAGATTTTTTCTTAAAAACATATTGACGTGCGTCTATG
>JBAXYP010000210.1:0-4102 GCA_041670725.1 Sphaerochaetaceae bacterium | reverse complement strand
CTTCCCGTTTCTTCCTCACCTCATACAGCACCAAGCTCAACGTGATGACGCCGTACGACACGAATACCCGGAAATACTCTCCAAGCTGAGCTTCGCCGATCAGGTTTTTGCCGGCCATCGGAGAGACGATGAACATCAGGTGGAACAGAATGACACTGAGAAAAACGTTGCGGATGTTCGCTTTGGCGACGGATGCTCCGCCGACCAGAAGCGCAGCGATGGAAAACATACCGACCTGCGTGTGACTGTTGTAGGTATTGAGCGTTCCCATGTTCTGCAGATAAATGATCATCCCGTAACCGGCCAATACCGTGCTGATGATGATGGAAATGATCCTTGTCTCCTCGACCTTGATGCCCGCCGCCCTGGCCACTTCCATATCCTGCCCGACAGCACGCATGTCCTGTCCGAGCTTGGTTTTCCTAAACCATACGACGAACAGGCAGAGGACGACGATGACGGCGAAAGTCGCGATCGGAATGCTGATGCCCGCGATCTTCAGCGAAACCAAGTTGTCCAGACTTTTTCGAATGCCGGAAAGATTCACCGTGTTGCGGATGCCGTATCCGCGAGGAAGAACCAGTTTTGCGCTTCGAACCGGAATGATCGCGCCCATGCAATACAGAACGACCAGCTGGTAAATCCCGTTCATGAAAAAGCCGATGATATAACTGGTGACCATCTCCCGGCCCTTCGCCATGTTGAGAATCTTCCCGCACCACCATCCCAAGAGAACGGAGATCGGGGTGGAGATGATCGCGGCGAGTACCATGCCGGGAATGCCTACGATGCCCCAGTCGCTGATACAAATCAACCCGATCTCGGCCGCCATGGCGCCAAGGGTCATGCCGAAGTTCAGCCCCATACCCGCCATGATAGGGATCAACAAACTCACAATAAGAAACGAATCACGGCTGATCCTCACGATGATCTCGGAAAGAAGATAATTCGCGCTATATCCGGAAAGGGGGATGCTAAATGCGCAAATGATGACGAACAATACAGGTACCATGTTATTCGAGACAAAATCCCCGATCTTTTTCCAGAAGGTTTGTCGTACCGCTTTCATCTTGTCGCCTCCGTCTTACGGGTCAAGGCATACAGGATCATGCCATTCGAGACCACAATGCGCACCACCTCGGACATGTCGGTGTGCACCGCCGAGTTCATGACCGACGGGGTCATGGTGAGAATACCTTGGAACAACAAGGTCCCGATGATGACGTTCGGAATGGTCGCCTTGTTGACGCTGGCCCCTCCGATGAGAATGGCGGAAACGGCAGGCAGAGCCATATAGAACGGTCCCATATACAGCTGGATGAATCCGAAGCTTTGCTGGTAAACAAGAATCCCCACCGCCCCAAGCCAAGTCGACATGATGACCGAAAGCGTCCGTATGTTGTCGATGTTGATACCGCTCGCCCGCGCGAACACCGGATTCGAGCCGACGGCCGTCATCGCCGTACCGGTCTTGGTATGCAGGAACGCCCACATGCCGAAGGCGAGAACGGCGAAAAACAGGAGCATCCCCGTCGGAATGACGATCGGACCGAGTTTGATCTCGAGAAACGAATCCAGTACATGGAGGTAATACCCTTCCGTACTGATGGTTGTCCGCAGCCCCCGCCCGCTGTAGCCCCAGACCATCGTCGGATTCTTGAACGGCAAAAGCAACCACATCATGCACATGAAGGCAACCGAGCTGAAACCGACATATGTGGCGATCATCATTTCCCCGCCTTTGACTTTGTTGAGCAGACGGCCATATCCCCAGCCGAGAATCAAGGCGAACGGTGTGGCGAATACGATAGCCATCATAAATCCCGCGAATCCGTGTACTTCCGCTTCCAACGACATAGTCGCTCCCAGAAGACCGGCGATGATCCCCAGCGGCAAACCGAAGTTCAGACCGCATCCGCTATGAATCATCGGAACCATGGCAAGCACCATTACGCTGTTCATGCCGAAACGGACGATCGTGTCGTTGATGCTGGTAGAGACCTTTACGCCGACAAACGGCGCGACGACGAACAGAAGCAACAGAAACAACCCGATGATGATGCGGGGCAAACCGAAATTGTTGATAAATTCCTTGATCTTACGCATTGGCCACCTTCTTTCCCTGTCCAACCATCAAAAGTCCGAAATCGGCTCTGGGACTCGACGCAGGCAGGATACCGTGCACTTTTCCATCCGTCACGATAGCGATTCGGTCACAAATCGAGCGCAACTCTTCCAACTCGCTGCTGATCATCACGATCGTCGTTCCCTGTTGCTGGTTATACTCCTTCAAGGCCTGAAGGACCAATGCTTTGGCGCCGATGTCGATGCCACGCGTCGGCTCGGCGACGAACAAAAGCTTCGGAGCCACGGCGAATGCTTTCGCAAGACATACTTTCTGTTGGTTTCCGCCAGAAAGTTCTTTTGCCTTCTGCTTGGTGGAGGTGCATTTGATCGCCAGTTTGTCAACGTACTTCTTCGTTTCCGCCTTAATGGCACCCTCATCCCGCCATTTGATGAATCCAAGCTTTCGTGTCAGATATTTGTCCTCTACCTGCATGGCGGTAAACGAAATGTTCCATTCGAGCGACTCATCAAGGAGGAGCCCGACTCCCCGTCGATCCTCACTGACGAACGCAAGGCCTGCATCCAGAAGTTTACGCGGGTTGTTCAACGGAAGCCGCTTTCCCTCGAACTCCACCGTCCCACCCCCGTTGTACAGCCCCATGACTCCATTAGGGATACCCAACTTGCCCTGGCCGGCGAGCCCGCCGATACCGAGAATCTCGCCACGATAGACGTCAAGATTCACGTCCCGCACGATTTCCCCCGGCATATCCACCCAGAGATTCCTGATGGATAGGGAAATCCGAGCGTTGGAATAGTCGTACGTCCGTCCCGAACCGGAATCGATGGAAACCTCGCGCCCCACCATCCACTGGGCAATCTCGGAAATATTAACGCTCTCGTCGTTGGGAACCTGTTTGATGATCCTTCCGTCCCGCATTACCATGATCTGATCGCAGACATCGATGATTTCCTGAAGCCGATGACTGATGAAAATAATGGAAATCCCTTCCTTGGCCAGTTTCTTCATGGCGACAAGCAACGTGTCGGCTTCTTTTTCGGAAAGCACTGCAGTCGGTTCATCCAGAACAAGAAGCCGGATCTGCCCGGCGCTTTCGCTGTCTTCCTTCGAAAGTTCCCGGGCGATCTCGGTGAATTGCTTGTGGCCGACGGGCATCTGGGAAACCAGCATGTTTTCGTCCAACGGAACCCCGAGCCGTTTGATCGCCTTTTCGCTGATCTCTTCCAGTTTCGGCCTGTCAATCGTATCAAGACGATCTCCGAAGAGATTCGTCAAAAAGCTGGATTTGGCCGGCTCCCGGTTGAGAAGAATATTCTCGGCGGCGGTGAAATCCGGCAACAGCGAGAATTCCTGATGGACCATTCCGATGCCAAGATTCAATGCGTCAAGGGAAGACGAAAAATGCACGACGTCCCCGTCGATGAGCACCTCTCCCCCATATCCCCCGGTCTCGCGAATCTCGTCCATACCGAAGAGAATCTTCATCAACGTTGACTTTCCCGCTCCGTTTTCTCCCACCAATCCGAGAATCTCTCCTTTGCCCAACGTGAAACTGATATCGTGGAGTACTTGGTTGCCGAAGAAATCCTTGGAGATATTCCTCATTTCCAATAACGGTGTCTGTTGCTCATTCATGCATGCCATCCTTCTGTATGGTTCCAGCTCTTCGCTCCTTAAGCGAACGGCTCAAAGCGTACAATCACAATAATAAGGGGGGGAGCCTCTCCCCCCCTTGTTTCCTGAAAGAAATACGTTACTTCAACGTGAAGTATTTTTCCGGAACCGTGACATCCGTGGCGTGCATATAGCCTTTGCCCATCATGTAGGTGTCTTGGTAGATCAACACATGGTTTTTCGCACGAACGCCAGTATCAACGTTGGTATAGAAGCTACCATTCCACTGGGCGCCCGGGGTATACTTGTTGTACGCCTTCATAATGTCAGACAGTTTTGCCAGTTCGCTCTTCCCGTCAAGCACGTTCATCGCATGCTGCCCGAGACCTGCGGTCGTCG
>JBAXYP010000209.1:0-4103 GCA_041670725.1 Sphaerochaetaceae bacterium | reverse complement strand
TGGCTGAACACAGGGGATGTAGGGCACGAAGACGGAAACAAGTATCTGTATCTCACGGGACGTGCGAAAAACATCATCGTCACCGAGGGAGGAAAAAACGTGTTTCCCGAGGAAATCGAGGACCATTTCCAGCTGTATGACGAGATTGAAGCGGTTTGCGTCATGGGATTTCTCCAAGACAAGAAGTTGCGCAGCGAAGGTATCCTTGCATTGATTTACCCGGCATCCTCCTACACGGAGGGCATGAAGAAAAGCCATCCGAGCGATGCCGAGGCACGAATCAGGAATCGAATGGAGACGATCGTATCGGAGGTGAACAAGAACCTCTTGGGATACAAGCGAATCGCCCAAGTCACCGTGGTGGACAAGCCGTTTCCGATGACCAGCACAAAAAAGGTGAAACGATTCCTCGTCGCAAAAGAATACGGGGACTGAAAGACTTACGTTCCTTGATGAAGATACCCGTCCGCGATGGAGAGCGTCCTGGTGCAGTACCGTGCGACTTCGTCGGGATCGTGGGAGACGAACACCACAGGGCCGCCGAAAGAATGCAGCAGTCCGATCAACTTTTCGTCGATTTCCGCCTTTGATTCCTGATCGAGCGCCGAAAACGGTTCATCCAACATCAGAATGTCAGGTCCGCTCGCCAGCATCCTGGCCAATGCGACCCGTTGCTGTTGTCCCCCCGACAGTTGTCCGGGAAAACGAGATGCATATCCCTCCATCTGCAAGAGGGAAAGCATGTCCATCCCTTTCTCCCTCCGTTTGCCCCTATCCTTTTCCCTGATCCCGCACATTACGTTCTGGATGACGGTCATCCGGGGAAACAGCGCGTACGACTGGAAGAGATAGCCGACATTCCGTTCCCGCACCGGCAGATCAATCTTCCTCGATGAATCGAAAAGATACCTGCCGTCGATGGAGATCGACCCTTCCGTAGGCCTTTGGATTCCCGCAATGGTCCTCAGCGTGAGGCTTTTCCCGTTGCCGCTTCTGCCAAGAAGGCCGACCACCTCACCTCTTTCCACATGGAAGGAGACGTCGAGATGGAACGTTCCTACCGTCTCCTTGAACAGCACATCCAGCGAGCTCACGCATCCTCCTTGGAAAACTTCGCCATTAAGGCAAGGGAACAGGCACTGACGACGGTGATGACCACCACCCAAATCCAAGCCGTGCGCATGTCTCCGCCCACCGTGGCGAAGTAAATCGCCATGGGGATCGTCTGGGTGCGGCCGGGGATATTGCCGGCGACCATCATCGTGGCGCCGAATTCGCCCAAGGAACGGGCGAAAGCAAGTGCGGTTCCCGCAACAATACCGGGCCACGCCTCCGGCACGATGATCCGCCAGAGAATTTTCGTTTCGCTGAATCCCAGCGTACGGGCGGCCCAGATATGGTCCTGATCGACCTGCTTCATCGCTCCTTTCGCCGAACGGTACAACAGGGGGAACGAGACCACGGCGGCGGCGAGAACCGTGGCCTGCCACGTGAAGATTATCGTCGTCCCGGTAAATCTTCCGATGAAACCGTTGCGTCCGAAAATCACCAGAAGAAAGAACCCCGTGACCGTCGGAGGCATCACCATGGGAAGCGTCAGGACAGTATCCAACACCCATGCATGGCGTCCTTCCAAACGGAGCGCCTTGTGGGCGCAGAACAGACCCGCGACGAATTCAATCGCCGTCGAAAACACCGCGGCGCGGATCGAAACCCACAAGGGAGAGACATCAAACATTTCAAATCACCGTAAATCCGTATTTCGCAAAGACTGCCTTCGCCTCGTCGGAGAAGAAATACTGGGCGAACGCTTTCGATTCATCGGGATGCTTTGAGTCTTTCAGCACGCCGACGGGATAAATCACTTTCTTGTGGCTTCCTTCGGGGGCCACGGCGCTGATCGTCACGTTCTTGGAAATTTTCGCATCCGTTTCATAGACGAGCCCGGCTTGCACGTTCCCCGTCTCCACCCAAGAGAGCACCTCGCGTACGTCCTTGGCATAAATAAGCTTGTCCTTGATGGCATCAAGCAAACCGAGATTCCTGAACGCTTCATCGGCATACTGCCCCGCGGGAACGGACTTGGGATCCCCCACGGTGATCCTCTTGATGTCGGAACCGGCAAGGTCCTGAAGAGACAAAAGCTTCGCCCCTCCGACGGGGACGATCAACACCAACTTGTTTTCCAAAAGATCCTTCACCGTTGCATCGTCCATCATTCCTTTGCTCTGCAACGCCTGCATCTGCTTCACGCCGGCCGAAAAGAAAATGTCCGCGGGAGCGCCTTGT
Organism: Sphaerochaetaceae bacterium; assembly: GCA_041670725.1. GTDB lineage: Bacteria > Spirochaetota > Spirochaetia > Sphaerochaetales > Sphaerochaetaceae > RUG023. The sequence goes on along the minus strand of JBAXYP010000209.1, from coordinate 1,814 downwards.
TCGATCTGTTGCTGCAACGCCCCTGAAGAAGCGTAGTTCGCCTTGATCGTCACCAGCGGATGCTCCTGCATGTACGTCGCTTTCAGTTCGTTCATACAGTCGGTCAGACTTGCCGCCGCGGAGATGAGGAGCTCCACCGGTTTTCCTTCCGTTTCCACCTGCGGTTGTGCGTACAGAAATCCGCAGCACACCGCCACCATCACACACGCAACCAATACTTTTTTCATAAATGACTCCTTGTCATGTGATCGCACAGTTTTTCACCACCCCTTTCAACGTCATCACCGCATGATCCAGAACGGGCAGAATGACGGACAGGTTCTCTTCCACCGCCTTGGGACTTCCCGGAAGATTGACGAGAAGCGTCTGTCCCCTGATGACGGATCTCGCCCGGGAAAGCATCGCCCGTGGCGTTTTTGCCAAGGCGCAGGACCGCATCGCCTCGGCGATGCCGGGCACGTCCCGCTCCAATACGGAAGCTGTCGCCTCAGGGGTGAGATCCCGCGGAGAAAGTCCCGTCCCTCCCGTCGTCAGTACCAGATCGGCACGAACCTTGTCGCAGATTTCCTTCAACGCGGAGGCAAGCGGCTCGATACCGTCCGGAAGAACAGTTTGGGAAACGACGGAAAAACCCGCCTGCCGACAAAGGCGGACGATCACAGGAGAACTCAAATCCTCCGCTTCGCCCTTGCTGCATCGGTCACTGAGGCAAATCACCGCCACCCGGATCTCGCGATAGGCGACAAGGGGATCTCCCGGCCGAAGCACGCCGCCGCAAAGCACTTTGGCGAACACACCGTTCTGCGGCATGATGCAACGACCCATCCGCTTTTGAATGGCGCATCCGCTGTGGCATTCCTTGCCGATCTGGGTCACCTGCAACACCACGTCCCCGCTTTGGATGATCGAGCCTACGGGAAATGTCGTCGGATCAAATCCTTCGGTGACGATGTTCTCCCCGAACTCACCGTAGGACACCCCCGCCCCTTCGGCATTGAACGCATCGATCCTCTCCTTGGCGAGCAGACTTACCTGCCGATGCCAGTGTCCCGCATGGGCGTCGCCTTCCATACCCCAGTCCGTTTTCAGAAGAACCTGCCGAACCGGCTGTTTCTCCGTCCCTTTCTCCGCGCTGATGCACGTCGCCCGTATCACGCCTTTTTCCATTTCAACCTCCAATGCATCCCAGCGGTTCCCGCATCTTTGAACCGTCTCCAAAATGATGGTGTTCCTGTTTGCGCAGAACCGCGGTGCGAAGCGTCTTTTGAAGCATTTCGTCGCTCCCAGAAAGCAATGGCGCGAGATCGACGGCCGGATCTTGATCCAGGCACAGTTTCAGTTTCCCGTCGCAAAGAAGCCTGATCCGGTTGCATCGACCGCAGAAACGATGGGTCAACGCCCCGATGAACCCCACAGAAATCCCGTGATAGCAACGGTAATCGGCAGGACCGTCGCCCAAGGCCATACGGGAAATTTCCGACTCACCGTAGGTTTCGGACAAAAACGACGCTATCCTTTCCACCGGAACGCCACCCAGCGACGAGGCTGGTCCGAACGGCATCAACTCGATGAAACGTAGCGGAACATGGCGGGATGCGGCGAAACGATATGTTTGTTCCGTCTGCTCCTTCCAATACGGAGAGAGGGGGACGCAGTTCAGTTTGACGGGAATGCCGGCTTCCAGCAAAAGGTCGATGCCGTCGACGACCGCATCCACGTTTCCACCGCCGGAAAGCCTGGCGAACAATGCGGGATCGGTGGCATCCAAACTGACATTCACACCCGAAAGAGGAATCGTCCCCAGTTCTTTCGCG
>JBAXYP010000208.1:0-4118 GCA_041670725.1 Sphaerochaetaceae bacterium | reverse complement strand
TCGTCGGTCATGACCGGAGCCATGCAATAGTTTCCGACATGGTTTGGTCCGCCGGTATGATCCAGAATGAGATTCCAGTCAAAAAGAGTATCCGCTCCGGAAGCAAGATCACCGATGAACTCATGCCCGTATACGGCAAGCTGTCTGGCATAATCGTATCGATCCCCATATTCCATGCAAAACTCAGAGAGGATCATCCTGTGTTGCGGATGCATCTCGCGGTAGAGCTCAAGCGCTCTGAAATGGTCACCGCAATATCCATGGAAAGCGACTCCTGCCACGCACCTCTCCGCCTCTCCCTCCAAAAATATTCCGGCTCTGTCGAGAAGACGTTCTTTGTTATGATCCCAGAAAAACACCTTGAGATCCCCCAGCCCCGTTCGATCAAGTTCCGGTTTGAGATAGCCAAGGAAAAAATTACGTTCCTCCTCGGCGGTGTACAGGCAACTATCCCACTTTTGAACGGCATTCGGCTCGTTTTGAATGGTAAGGCCCCATACGTTGTATCCTCTGGTCCTGTATTCCCGTACGTATCGGGCTATATATTCCGCCCAGTAGGGCTTCATCGCCTCCAGAAGATGACCGCCATGAAGACGCGATCCGTTGTCTTTCATGAAAGCGGGGGGCGACCATGGGGATAACAGGATCGGGATATTCGTCCGGGAAGCCCTGCAAATGCCATCCAGCCAGGGGAAGATAAACTCCTCGTCCTTTGAAAAGTCGTATTCGTCCCGGGAAACGGCATCAAGGGATACCGCCGCATTGAACGTCGTCGGAGAAAAATCACAACTGTCGAGCGGAATCCTGACGTATCGATAGCCGGCGCCATCCGGAGCATAATACTTCCCAATCACCTCATCCGCCAGCGACTTGTCCATCCGATTGAGCACGTATCCCGAAGCATGTGTCAACGCACCTCCGAATCCATGTATCGTCTGTCGTTCCATCGATGGGAAAACCTCTATGATGTTCGTCTCTATTTTTCTATGGTTTTGCCCACACGCAATTTTGAGACCAACTTTTCTCAGATCGGGAAAGAGAGCATATGCATTCATTTTTCCGCTCCTATCGTCAAACCATTGATGATGTATCTTGAAAGGAAACAATATACAACGATTACCGGGAAGATCGAAATCGCAATGGCGACGTACATCGCGCCGTAGTTCGAAAGGAATATCCCCTTGATCGTCGCAATGAGAATCGGCATGGTGAACTTCTTTGCGTCGCTGAGAATGATCAACGGCCCAAGATAATTGTTCCATGACGAGACGAAATTGAAGATGCCGATGGTCGCCACCCCGGGCATGATGCAGGGAAGGACGAACTTATTGAAAATCGTAGGTTCGGAACACCCTTCCATACGCGCCGCTTCAAGAAGAGAATCGGGAACGCTCTGCTCTATGATCCCTCTTAAGAAAAATACGGCGGCGGCGTTGGCGATCCCGGGGAGGATCAGCGGCCAAAACGTATTGAGCATTCCCAACTTCAGGCTTGTCGAATAGAAACCGATGATGCTCAATTGAGAAGGCAACATCATACTTGCCAAAACAAGAAAGAAAAAAAAGTTTTTCCCTTTGAACTGGAATTTGGCAAACCCATATCCCGCAAACGCCCCAAAATAACAGGAAAAGAGCATAAACGGAACCGAAACCACGACGCTGTTTGCGAATCCTCTCCATATGTTTGTCAGTTCCTGAAGTTTGTGATAGTTGGTAAGGAACATCGTTCCCGGCAGGAATTTTACCTTTGTCACGATGTCAATCGAATTGTAGGTGGAGTTGATCAGTACCAAATAGAAAGGAGACAACGAAAGGACGAGGAGAAATACCAGGAAAAGATAGATAAGGATCTGAGTCAATCTTTTCATCGTCATGCTCCCTTTTTCCGTATCAGTTTGAGCGCGATGAAACTGAAAGCCGCGATAATGAGGAATTGCATCACCGACAAGGTGGAAGCGTATCCCAACGAAGTGTTCTTGAACCCTTGCTGGTACACATACATGGAAGTCGTGAGGATCGCTTTCTGAGGATCTCCTGCAAGATTCGTCAGATTCGCAGGAACATCGAAAATCTGCATCCCCCCAATGATCGACGTAATGGTGATGTACAGGATCGTCGGCCGGATTAAGGGCATCGTGATCAACCGAAATGTCTGCCATGTGGAGCATCCGTCGAGATTTGCCGCTTCATAAAGGGTCGTATCGATCGAAGTGATACCGGCCATGATCAATATCGTCGTGTATCCGAACCACATCCACCACAGGATGTATGAGGCGATTCCTTGCGTGATGTGCCCGGATTTGAAGAAGGCGATCGGTGTGTCGATCATTCCGAATCTCATCAACAGTTGGTTGATCGTGGATTTGTCTCCATTGAACAAGATATTGAACAAAAGGCCGATAGATGCGGCAGTGATGAGATTGGGAAGATAGTACACTGCACGGAAAACGCTCATGCCCTTGATTTTTCGGAACGTAAAAATCATCGAAAGCACGAGGGCGATTCCCAATTGCGGAATGAAATCATAGAGCCAGATCTTTACCGTATTCTTGAGCGTCAGGGGGAAAGTACTATCGTCCGTCAGCCGGAGCCAGTTCTGGAATCCCGCGTTTTGCACGGGCGAAAATCCATTCCATTTTTGAAAACTCAACTCGAATGTATAGATGATCGGATACAATCCGAACAACACAAACACCACCAGAAACGGAGCGATGAACACATAGCCCCAGCAGTTTCTCCGCTTGTTGAGACGAGAATTGGACATTTCGCACTTCCCCCAACGCATTTACTCAGTTGACAGAGATATCAGGAAACGCCGTCTTGACATCTTGCCTGAACTTTGCGATCGCATCGTCCTTTGAAAGACCCGCGGCGTATGCTTTGATCGCAGAGATGAACGCATCGTTCAACTGGGAATCATACACGGTATTCAGTTTCCTGAAATTGTTCTGCATCTCTTTGATGAAAATGCCATTCGGATTCTGACCGCCCAAGACTTTTTCACCCTCGCCTGCAGCCAACTTGTCGCAAACGCTCTTCAGTACCATGAAGTCGCCGCTTTTTTTCGCGTATGCATACTGGCTGTCTTCGTTCAAAAGCACATACGAGAAAAATTTCCATGCGGCGTCTTTGTGTGGCGTCTTGTCGTAGATGCCGAGATACGAACCTCCGGAAATGTATGCGGTCGCAGGCGTGGTGATCGCCCATTGCCCCACTGTCTTCTTCGCCGCCGGCTTGACAACATATTGGTATCCCCATGGCGGGAGGATATAACAGAAAAGATCATCAGATTCTACCGCGGCGATCCATTCGCTCGCCCACTGGTCGACCCCGAGATCATATCCATTTTCGATAATCGTCTTTGCCATATCCATGAAATCAAGAAGAACTGGGTCGATCACAAGCTTCCCGTTGACCACCCATGGGTCGGTTCTCTGCGCAATCTTGCTGTCATAGATATCCTTGAAGCAGGAAACGAACCTGATGCCATCTTTCTTCATCCTTGCGGCGACGGACAGCATTTTCTCGTCGGAGTCAAGAAAGGTGGAAACAGTTGCGGGATCGTCCGTACCGAAGTATTTTTTTGCGATGTCCCTGCGGTAGATGATCGCACCGGGATTCGTCTGCCAGGTAAGAGCCCGTACGATCCCCGAGGAATCCGTTCCGACATCCAGCGTGGCCTTCCAAATGTTGTCACGATAGTCATCGATATGGTACGGCGCTTTGTTCAGGTCCGCGAAGCAACCGGCCTCGATCAGATACGTAATGTAATTTGCCTCCTGCATGAACAGGTCAGGCACACCCTTTCCGCTGGCGAGTACCGTAATGAGTTTCGGCGTCATCTCCGCATCGGGGATCACCGTCACATTGACTTTGATGTCGGGATTTTCCGCTTCGAAACCCGGGACAAACTGTTTGATTTCGTCCCCCCGAGCCCATACCTCCAGCGTTACGGGACCTTTTGTCTGTGGTTCCGCAGACCCTTGCGCGAACAGCGTCGATGATAGCGCTACCATAAGAAGCAATGCAAAAACATTCTTAAAAACCTTCATAGCAAAACCCTCCTATATTGTTTTTACAGATTCCTCTTCCAAAAGTTTTCCGTCGAGAAGGATTCTC
>JBAXYP010000207.1:0-4121 GCA_041670725.1 Sphaerochaetaceae bacterium | reverse complement strand
TTTTCCCTCCGGCCACAAGCGACATTACCGAGAAACATGCCAAAAGAAAAATCATACATGTTTTCTTCATCAGAATACTCCTTTTAGCAAAACTTGCGCAAAACGTTTTGCTTTTATTTAGTATGGATGCATCCGCTCTGTTTGTCAATTGCTTTTTCACCTCACGATCGTCGCGAATCTTCCGGCACATGTAAAATATTTGTGCAGTATCCGCACGTTATTGACCAATGTACGGCAAGGTGATTGTCCTCTTTTTCGAATTCCATTACAAAACGACCAATAAAGACGATGGGGTCCGAAAAGGCCCGCACCGTCTTTTTCATAATCAGGGAGAAAAATCGTGGGCGAGGTAATGATTCAATTACAGGATGTCACCATGGCGTACGACGGAAAGATCGTGATCAAAAGTTTGGATCTGGCCATCGCGAAAGGTTCCAAGACGGTGATCATCGGTCCTTCAGGATCGGGAAAAAGCACGCTTCTCAGAAGCATGAACCTGTTCGAACGCCCCCTTACCGGACAAGTGTTCGTCGACGGTACGGATCTCATGATGCTTTCCAGCCACGGGCTGTGCAGGATCAGGGAAGAGATCGGTATGGTATTCCAATCATTCAACCTATATCCTCACCTGACGGTATTGGACAACCTCACCCTCGCCCCGAGACTGCTCAAGAAAACATCCAGGGAACAAGCCGAGGAGGAAGGAATGCAACGACTCTCCGACGTCGGACTCGCCGACAAACGAACCGCCTATCCCGCAGAACTTTCCGGCGGACAGATGCAACGCGTCGCCATTGCGCGAGCGCTGTGTATGAAACCCAAAATTCTGCTTTTCGACGAACCGACCAGCGCATTGGATCCCGAGATGATCAGCGAAGTGTTGGATATCATGCAGGAGGTTGGTCAATCAGGGGACATCACGATGATCGTCGTGACCCACGAAATGGGGTTCGCCTCGCATTTCGCCGATCGCGTGATCTTCCTCGATGACGGTTTCATCACGGAAGACGGAAATCCCGACGAGGTGTTCCTTCATCCGAAAAACGAACGCACAAAACAGTTCTTCTCTAAGATTCTCAAAAGCGCATAGGAGATGCAATATGAAAAAAACAATGGTTCTGTGTGTGGTTCTTCTGCTTGCCGCATCGGTAGTCTTCGCGGCCGGAACTACGGAAAAAACGTACGTCGACCAAATCAAGGATCGCAAAGTCCTGCAGGTCGGTTGCAAAGTGGATGTTCCTTCCTTTGGATACAAGAACATCACGACCGGTGAAGTGGAAGGGTTCGAGATCGACCTCTCGAAAGCCGTGGCGAAGAAAATCTTCGGCAGCGATGGCGATGTCGCATTTACCGGCGTAACGGCGAAAACCCGCGGTCCCCTCTTGGATACGGGAGAGCTCGACATGGTCGCCGCAACGTTCACGGTCACGGATGAACGGCGAAAGAGCTGGGATTTCTCCACCATCTACTACACCGACGCGGTAGCCGTCATGGTAAAGAAAGACCGGGGCTTCGCCTCGTTCAAGGATCTTGCCGGCAAGACGATCGGCGTCGCACAGTCCTCCACAACCCGCAAGAGCATCCAAGCCGAAGCGGACAAAGCAGGCATCACGGTCAACTTCCTTGAGTTCGCCACCTATCCTGAATTGAAGGTAGCTTTTGATTCGGGACGCATCGACGCGTTCTCCGTCGACTTGTCCATCCTCAACGGGTATCTGGAAGACAGTTGCATCATCCTTCCCGAGCGCTTTGCACCGCAGGAATACGGCATCGCCGTCAAGAAAGGCAACGCATCCCTGCTTTCGGTGGTCAACGAGACGATCGACGACCTCAAAAAGAGCGGGGAAATGGATGCCATGCTGGGGAAATGGGGGCTGAAGTAAATGTTCCAAGGGTGGATGTGGACTGAGGTGTTTTCTTCATGGAAGGTTTTCGCAAAAGGATTTCTGGGGACGATCTCCGTCTCGACCGTATCCCTCGTCCTGATGTTCGCTCTCAGTCTGTTCGCCGCCCTGCTTCGAGTGGGACGGAACAAAGGACTCCGGTGGATCACCGGAGTCCTGATGGGATTTTTCCAAAATACGCCGCTTTTAGTACAGGTGTTTTTCCTGTATAACGTGCTCCCGCTCATCGGAATAAAACTTGGCGTCTTTTCCGTCGGAAGCATTTCCCTATCCGTATATACCGCATCCTTCGGGGCGGCGATCTTCGAGGCCGCGATCAACAGCGTACCGAAAGGACAGTCCGAAGCCGCCTACTCCCAGGGATTCGGATTCTTTGCCGTGATGACGAGGATCGTTCTTCCCCAAGCGATGAAAGTCGCCATTCCCCCGATGACCGGTCAGGTCGTCAACCTGATAAAAAACAGCTCGGTACTCGCCATGGTAGCCCTCGGGGAACTGATGTACATGACGGACAGCTGGAGTGCCGAACACGCCATCTACGGTCCTACGTTCCTGCTTTCCGCGGTATTGTATCTGGCGCTCTGTCTGCCGCTAGCGCGTCTTTCGCGCAATCTTGAAAAAAAGACGAGGAGATAGCCATGGAATTCTTCGCGCCGTACACGTTCGGCGAAGTGCTTGCCTTCCTGCTGCAAGGGCTTTCCCTGACGTTGATCATCGCCCTCACCTCGATCGTCCTCTCTTTCGCGTTCGGATCCGTTTTGGGAATCATCCGGTTTCTCGGCAAAGGATTCTGGGGGAAACTCTCGGGTGCGTATATCGATGTGGTACGGAACATTCCGGTGCTTCTGTTCATCATCAGTTTCCGTCTGATGCTTCCCACGTACATCGGTTCCTACAAGATACCCAACAAGGCGCTGGTCTCCGCCATTCTCGCCATGACGGTGTTCACGTCGGCGATGGTCGCCGAGATTGTCCGCGGAGGGTTGAACGGCGTGCCGCACGGACAATGGGAGGCGGCCCGTTCGCAAGGGTTCACCTTATGGCAGACGCTCAGGCACATCATTCTGCCCCAGGCCGTCAGGCACATCTTCATTCCGATGATGGGACAATTCGTTTCCTGTCTGAAGGACACTTCCCTCTGTCAGGTGCTCGGCGTGGGAGAGTTGATGATGAACGCGACGGTCATCATCGGCAAGTACCGGTACGCCAGCCAGGTTATCCTCGTATATGCGCTGGTGGCGGGAATTTACTGTCTGGTGAACGTTCTGCTGCTGAAGGTCGCCCGGCGCATCCAAGGCTGATCATCTCATCTTCCATGCAAGCAACGCGGAAAGAATCTGCTTGTCCTTCCGGCCCAGCTCCGTAACGTCCTGAATGAGGGATTTCGTCAAATCATCGTACGCCCCGATCGTCCGGTAGGCGTCCTCCAATACGGACGCATCGTTTCCCGGCGTCCCCGCGTACGGAACGGCATCGTGTCTTGCTCCCTGTTTGTCGAGCATCCGATTGTAATCGTACCGCCTGCGGGAAAACAGGTCGGCGACGGTACACTCCAGAAGCAAGGCAATGGACTCGCACACTTCGTACAAAAACACCTTCTGCCGTTTCCTGCAGGTAGCGAACGATCCGGGAAGGAACCCAAGACGAATGGCAAGATCCTTCTGCGACATTCCCGCCATTATCCTGAGACTGTCGAGGTTCACCCAGAAAATCCTTTGGTACTCTTTCTGGTGCTCGGCCGATCCGGTCACCGCATGCTCATATGCCAACTCGTCACGTTCCGTTGTGGGGTCATCGGCAATTCCTTCCATCGCTTCCTCCAATCCATCTACGCTCCGTCTCTGCAGAAGTATACATGATGAAAGGGAGAACCCGCAACAAAGAATTGTCAACAAGCCACATTCGCTATCATGACGGGGCTTCCAGCCCCCATGCGTCCCAGCCTTGGAACCTCCGACGGGCGAACAGATCGATCTTTCGTTGAGAAGGGAACATCGCGGTAATGCCATCGATCACTTCTTCCGGTTTCGCGCTGTGCGCCTCGCGCCGCGAACGGACAAGTTGTTTCACGTTCCGTGCGCCGCGCGGAGAGGGGATCCTCCCCTTTTTGAAAACCAAACAGAATTCCGTCTGGGAAAGCGTATACCGTCCCGGATTATGATTCATCTTGTCCCAAACGAACGCCACCGTCTTGTACGCGAAACCCCAAGCCGAACC
>JBAXYP010000206.1:0-4129 GCA_041670725.1 Sphaerochaetaceae bacterium | reverse complement strand
TTCGGTATGCATGGAAGAGAAACGGATGGGTGATGATCAAGGATGCGGTTGCGAGGAGAAGAAAAGAACCGGTATTCAATGAGAACACGATCAGATTCCTTTCCGTCATCATCCCAATGGTCTCGATTGTATATGTGAATCTTGAGAGAATGGATTTCTTTTTTGCTGTCTTGCTTTATCTTTCATTCACCATCGGCGTGTTTTTTATGGACGAGGGCCAGCTCCGAAGGCATATCTTGACAGAATATTCCGCCATGATGCTTTTGAATGTCATTTTGGCGATCTGCGGGTTCAAGAATGTGTTTCTGTACAGTTTCGATGTGGTAGCTCTCATCGAAATGATTCTGCTGTACGTATTCTACAGGAAGGAGATCTTAAAGTGCGATGTACGGGAACAGAGGAATCTATACAAGAAATTGAAAACAACGATGCTGATATCCATCATCGTCCCGTTGAGTCTCGAGATTGTTTTCCGATTTGGTCTCAGGGTACCGATGCCGTTCGAGGGTTCTGTCATGAACCTGATGTATTTGGTCTATTACGCTGTCCGATAAAAGGAGAAAAAGTATGAATATCCTTGGACAATTTGGAATCTTCTTCTCCCGTATCGGAGTCATTCTCGGCAATCCTTCCCAGATGATCCTGATGATGGGGTGTACGTTTCTAGGAATTATTTTTGGAGCTATGCCGGGATTGACTTCTACTCTTGGCGTCGCATTGCTTACGACCATCACATTCGGCATGGATCTCGATACGGCTATGGTTTGTTTGATGTCCATCTACGTGGGAGGAACCTATGGTGGTTCGTTCTCTGCGATCACCATCAACATCCCAGGTACTGCCGCTTCCGCTGCTACTGCTTTGGAAGGTTATCCGATGGCGAAGAAAGGTTTGGCGGGTAAAGCGCTCGGTCTGACGACGACAGCAAGTACCATCGGGACGATTGTTGGAATGCTTTTTCTGGTTGTCTTTACTCCAATCATTGCAGAACTGGCGTTGCAGTTCACCTCATTCGAATTTTTCCTGATGGCTTTCTTCGGCATTCTTATCAGCGGAAGCATTTCTTGTCCCGATACCGTGCAAAAGGGATGGCTTGCAGGTTTTTTCGGGTTGTTTCTCGCCATGGTTGGACGTGATGCGCTCCAGACTTATCCGAGATATACGATGGGTATTCAGAATCTCGAGAGCGGCATTGAAGTAGTGCCTGTTTTGATCGGTGCCTTTGGTATTCCTCAGATTATCCAAGTGCTAAAAGATAAGGAAACGACACCTGAACCCGCCGAACTTGGGAAGATCCTTCCTTCATTCAAGGAAATTGTGCACTACCTTGGAACAATTATCCGCTCGGCGATTATTGGTGTCGGTATCGGTGCGGTACCCGGGATCGGGGAAGACATCGCCGCATGGGTTGCGTATGGAACGGCGAAACAAACGTCGAAACATCCAGAGTTGTATGGTACTGGATGTGAAGAAGGCATTGTTGCAAGCGAGACTTCGAACAACGCTTGTATCGGGGGGGCGATGATTCCTTTGCTTTCCTTGGGCATTCCGGGAAGCCCTCCCACCGCAATGCTTCTTGGAGCTATCATGTTGCATGGGGTTGCCCCCGGGCCGATGCTCAATATCGAGAGGCCGGGGTTCATCACGGAAGTGGGGGCGATTCTGGTCATTGCCGCTTTCGCGATGTTCATATGTGGCATTTTGCTGGCAAAGCCGGTTATCCGGTTGTTGCAGATTCCTAGTGCGATTTTTATGCCGATCGTTTGTATCCTTTGCTTGATCGGGTCATATGCATTGGGTTTGAAAGTGTTCAATCTTTACTTGATGATTCCAATGGGCGTGATTGTCTATTTTTTAAACAAACATGGTTTTCCCGTAGCTCCGCTTGTCATCGGAGTTATCTTGGGAAGCATGGCAGATTCGAACCTGCGACGTGGCCTAATGGTATCAAGAGGAAGCTTTTCGCCATTCGTAACTCGACCCGTTTCATTGATTCTTGTGATTGTGATTTTTCTTACGTTCTTGTCCGGGACGAGTTTCTGGCAGAAAGTAAAGAAAAACCGCAAGACAAAAAAGCGCACTGGGCTGTAAGTTTTCCCCCCTTGGGCAACCGAAAACATCAAGAAGAAACTTTTCGCAAAGTTTACTGATCGGCGTGTGGACATACATATGTGTCGGAATATTACGACGATGATATGGGTCGCCATGGGGGAACAGGACGATTAGGTATGATGTGGACGATCGTTAAGTGTTGGATTATCGTTTAGGTTTTAGACGAACTGCCGAATTAACGGTAGCTAGGCTTCCTCATTTCGTGATGGATGCTTTCAATGATCGTCTTTTTGCTTGTTTCTTGTGTGCCGAGATGAGATGGAGAGGAAAGGAACATTCTGTGGTGTAGATATACGAAGGATTCTCAAGAAGAATCCATATCCTTTGATCGTCGTGTACAAGTTTCAACCTGTACGTTATGCTTTACATCGGTAGTGGGAGTGAAATTTGGAATTCTCATCGGACGAGGATTCTCCCGAAGGAAAGGATTTTTCTATTTGTGCGATCGTAGCGGCGGATCATTACCTTACCGTCGGCGGATGATGCATCCAGGAATTCGATCTGGTTGCCGAAGAAACCCCGGAACAATGCGACGTGAGAAACCGTTTTGTTGTCTCCCATGAAGATTAAATCTCCTTTCTCCGGGATTGTGACGGAAACCGTGTACCGCTCATGGAGCATCCGGGCGGTGGTATCGGCAAAGGTAAGTTGCCTGCCATATCGAGTGCATGCCTCCTTGTACACGTTAATCACCAGACCAGAACAGTCTACCGTCCCTGTTCCTTCATTCCAAAAGCTTTGACCTCCCCATTCGTACGGCATGCCAAGGTATTTCTCCGCGATAACGGAAGCGTCTTCCCTGATTTTTTCCGAGACGGGATGCGGCAGCGTAGATTCCGTCGCACAGGAAACGAGAAACAAAAGAAACAGAGGAAAGAGAATACGGCGGATTCTTTTCACTGGTATGTTGTCCGGTGTGTCTGTGACGTAATTTCCAGAAATTCCTTGCGTCCTACATGAATGCCAGAGTCGGCAAGACGATCCCTCCTTTCGTCGAAGAGGCGGACCAGAATCTGTTTCTTATCTTCCTCCATGCCATAGTGGAGCAAACGATGGCAGACAGGACAGAGAGAGACGATGTTGGCGTACACGTCCAGACTGTTGGAGAATTCGTCCTGTACGTTCAGAGGGATGAGATGGTGCCCTTCCATATACGGCTTACGGTATGCCAGAGAGGTGAAGGTTTTGTGGTTTGGGTCCGACTCGCAAAGGAAGTGTTCCGATGCAAGTACCTGCCGGACGATGATCCTGTCTCGGTTCGCGACATTGGTTGATTTGGTATGCTGTCCGTTTGCCACATTGCAGGGCTTGTCGATCAAGGAGAGCGCGTCACCGAGTTTCTCGAATCCTTTGCCTTGGGCGAATTCCATATACCGGTGGAGTCCGGCCGAATACATCCGGTTGCCCCGCTCGTCGAGTTCGACGAATGCTTTGTCGCGGAGCAGAAAACTCTCGATGCGCTTCAATTCGGCGTACGAATCGATCTCATACAATGAATCGTACGTATGATATCCCAGTCCGTGAAGAACCTTGGCGATTTTCCGCATCGATTCCTGGTAGTGCCTCACCGTACTCGGACTGAGGTTCCTCACTTTTCCCAGATACAACTCGAACGATGCCTGTTCCATGGGAAAAGTATAGGCTTTTTTTGCGAAAACGAACAGAAAAAGGAAAAGAGGACACCTCCAAACCACGTTAAAAGCATCCCCTTGTCATTTTTATCAGATCAGGGAGAATGCATTCCCGCGGAAAATCAGTTTCTTTTCCTGCGGCAGAAACGCAAGTTGAGGTATCCTGTCTTTCAACAACGTCACCTTGCCCGCTCCGATGATGGCGGCAAGATAGGATGTTCCCGGATGAACCACTCCACAGAGTACCGGAACGAGAGTCGTGCTCTGCGTCAAATTGAGATTCGGTTTGGGGCTTACCACCTCAAAGGTCCGTTGGTCCATAAGATCCTTGATGATGCTGACTCCCCAAGGCAGTTGCACTCCGTCGGGGAGCAGTTCCATTTTCG
>JBAXYP010000205.1:0-4166 GCA_041670725.1 Sphaerochaetaceae bacterium | reverse complement strand
CGAAGCGCAGGAGACGGAGGTCAAAACGTTGATGGACGAATTCGGCATTACCGCCCTTCGTCTTCAAAAGGGATACACACTCTCCGGCGGAGAGCGACGAAGGACGGAAATCGCAAGGGCATTGGGGACGAATCCGAAGTTTCTGCTACTGGACGAACCGTTCGCCGGCATCGATCCGAAAGCGGTATATGAAATCAAGCAATTGATCAAAAAACTTTCCGCAAAGGGGATCGGCGTTCTCCTCACCGACCACAACGTCAGGGACACGCTCGCCATCACCGACCGGTCATATCTGATCAGTAACGGGACGATTCTCGCATCCGGAACCAAAACGGACCTGCTCACCAACCGAACCGCCAGGGAAATCTACTTCGGCGACGAGTTCGAGGAGGGGTGAGATGGCACTGCAACTTGATCTCAGTCTGAAACAGCAACTCAAGCTCAGCCCTCAGATGATCCAAAGTTTCGAGCTGATGGCGCTCCCACTTACCGAGTTGCAGGCAAAGATTCAGACCGCGATCGAAACGAACCCCACACTGGAAATTCCTGAAAGCGGAGAATATTCGTTGGATTCCGTTCCCGACTATGACAGCAGGAAAGACCACGACGACTACGACGAAGGCACGTTCGGCTATGATGCGGAGGCAAGCGACCGTGCCCAGAGTTTTCTGGAAAACACCCTGACGACAAAAGAGACCCTGCAGGAACACCTACTCGGGCAATTGGGATGCGTCCCGCTTTCCGACATCGAATACCAGACGGGAGAAGCGTTGATATCCAACACGGATGCCAACGGCTTTTTCCGGGACGACCCCTCCACGTTTCTCAAACCGGAACAGCTCCCCTGCAAAGACAAGGTGATCTCCATCATTCAAAGCCTCGACCCTCCGGGAGTAGGGGTGATGGACTGGAAACAGTCCTTGATCCTCCAGGCAAAACTGAAGCATCTCAAGCCCGAGGAACTTTCCGTCTTCTCCGAACTGGTGTCCCATTGGCTGGAAACGCTACGCAGCGGAAAGACAGAGCAGGTCGCAAAGCATCTCAATGTCGACGTGGAGGAACTGGATGCATTGTATGCATTTCTCAAAACGCTCACCCCGTTTCCAGGACAGGGCTTTGCATCCGGTCCCGACCAATACGTCGTTCCCGACCTTTCCATTCACCAAAAGGACGGCAAACTGGTTATGGAAATGAACAGGGATGCCATCCCGACGTTGACGATCAATCCGGAATACCGGCATATGGCCGACAATGTGGATGACAAGCGAACAAAACAGTACATCAAGGAACAGATTTCCCAGGCGAACCAACTTATCACCCAAATTGACATGCGCAGCGAAACGCTCAGAAAAGTAGCCCAAGTGCTGCTCCTTGAGCAAAGCGAGTATTTTCTTAAAGGTCCAAAGCATCTCAAGCCGCTGACGCAAAAGGAAGTGGCCGAACGAATCGGCGTGCACGAAACGACGGTCAGCCGCATCGCGAACGCAAAGTACATCGACACCGACTGGGGCATTATCCCCGTTAAGAGCCTGTTTTCCAACGCTGTCGGGGATGGCGGTCAGTCGAAGAACTCCGTAAAAGAAATCATTCGGGACATCATCATGGGCAACCAGAGCGGGAAGGCGCTTTCCGACCAGAAGATCTCCGACATCCTGCAAAAAGAAAAAAACATCAAGGTTGCCCGACGAACCGTAGCGAAATATCGAGGGGAGCTGAACATCGACTCGTCGTTCGTAAGGGGAAGTTGATCACTTGCTTTCCCCTCAAGATCACATTCGTATCCGTTTTGCACGGACGACGAACGGACGGAGGATCCCCAACAATACGACGGCGCAACAGCCGGCCGTACCGACCCAAAACGCCGACAAAGACAAAAACCTAAGGGCATTGGTCGCAACAATGCCCGAGAAAAGCCCCCCGAGTTGCAAGGCAAGCGAGTTGGCGCTGAGAACGGAAGAACGGATTTCCTCGCGTGCAGCGGCATTCGTCAGCAAATCGCCGGTGACCGAAGAAACGCCAAGGAAAAAATACAAGGCGCCGTACAGGCAACAGAAAGCCAACGCCGTATCGGAAAAACTCATTGCGACAAGAGCCCCCAAAGCCCCGAGAAAACATGCCGGGCACAACCATCGAGAAGGAATCCTCGTCATCAGGCACTTGCCGGCAAACGTTCCCAGAAGACTGCACCCAAAGGCGATTCCGCCCACCACTCCGTACAACCACATCATTTGGGATGAAACGAGAAGATGCTGAAGATATGGCTGCCAGTAGCTTTCCACAGTGGAAAGCAACAAGCCCTGCAATAACGAAAAGACAAGAAACACCGACAAAAACGGAATCGTTCGAACCCCCGCCAAAAACCGCTTCGCTTGAAACCGCATGTCCGACTTCGTCCCCGCCCCTCTCTTTGGTTCGGACACAAACACAAAAGCAACGACAACTCCTATGCAAAGGACAAGAAGCTTCCCCGCCAAAAGAGGATGGCACTCCCTAACCCCAGGTTCGCCAAAACCGAGAAGGACTCCTCCTGCGAGGGAACCCGACGACAACGCGATGCTCGAGCCCGCATTGAGCGTCACGACAACGCCGTCCAGCGATTTGCCCGATTCCACGTGGGATCTGATCAACAAGGCATCAAGGCTTCCGCTGCCCATGGCCCGGCCCACACCGTTTAGGGCGAATCCCGTACACAACACGGGAAACGAGGAAGAAAACAAACATATTGTGCCGAGAATCGACAACATCTGCCCGATGAGATATCCGTTTTTTCTTCCCTTTGCGTCGCAAAACAGTCCACTGGGGAGTTCAAAGACCAACACCGCCGCGGAAAAACACGCGGCGCTCACCCCGAGAGAGGCAAGCGAAAACCCCTTGCTGAGGACAAGCAGGCTCATGGCGGGAATGCTCAGTCCTGTCGAGAAGTATCCGAGGAACAATGCGAAAAATGAAGCCTTTCGGCAAAAGGATTCACGCACGATATGCTAGCAACGCATATGCGAACGGCAAAGTGCCGTCGCGGTTTTCCTCATGTTTTGCAAGGAAGTCGGCGATCAGTCCGTTCAACGAGTCCGCTTCCTCTTGGGTCAGATGCACGACGCCCGTGCACATGTCGGCCCCGAAATGCGCGGGAGGGATCGGAGTCTTGCGGATATACGTGAAAAAGCCATCCTCCACCTCCCGAAGGAGGTTCTGTGCAAGAAGTTCGCGATCCCCGCCTTGCTCCGCCCCGATGCTCACCTCGACCACCGTTCTGCGATAATATGTGGCGGTAATGCCATGAATCTGTTCTTTGTGGTCGATTTCCACCAACCCGAGTTTTGCCAATTGCAGCACGTGATGTTTCGCACTGGAACTGGAGGCCGACAGACTCGTCGCAAGCATCTTTATCGTCATGGGACCCCGTACGGACAAAAGATGCAGGATGTTTTGGCGGGTCGGATGCATGAAAATCCTCAGATCCGCATCAGACGAAAGAATAATCCGTTTTCTGTTCATGACAATTATTGTAACATGATAATAATTGTTTTACAAGAAACGGCGCCTAGAATTCTTCACACCCGTATCGATGCAGGATCCTGTCCTTTGCGGTCCAAAGAAACGTATTCTGGAACAACTCGCCATGGATCCCCTGTTTTACGGCCGCATCGACATTCGCCTGAGAGTCGTCGATGAACAACGCCTGTTCAGGCATCACGCACTCCCGTTCAAGGATCCTCCGATAGAATTGCGGAAATGGCTTGGAAACGCGCATACGGTACGAAAGGTACGCATAGTCGAACAGTTCGTCCAGATGGGCGACTTTTTCCATCAGTTCCCAATGGCCCCCGCAGGTGTTCGAGCCGCAGACTACCCGAACGCCATTTCGCTTGAGAGTTTCCACCATCTCGACTCCGGAAGGGATAGGGCGCGGTTTGAACTGCTCGACCATCGGATCAAGGCCGCCGGGAATGCCGAAGCGTGCGCGAAGATGTTCTGCATACTCACGCGTCGAGACGCTTCCGTCCATCAACGGAATATCGTAAAAACGATAATCCTCCGCCAATTCGTCCAATTCAATTCCGTATTTGGCCGCAATCCTTCCCAATGTCTGATAATTGGTGATCACCACGCCGCCGACGTCACAGATACAAAGTTTGATGTCCATCGCATTCCTCATCCGATCAGAT
>JBAXYP010000204.1:0-4169 GCA_041670725.1 Sphaerochaetaceae bacterium | reverse complement strand
TCCAAACCTCCTTTGGATTCCTTATGCTCCTTACGGTGCGGAACCGCTGCTCTCCCGTTCGACAAGATGACAGGGGACAAGCGAATCCTTCACCGTACAATAGGTGTTCTCCAGCAAACAAATGAGTTTGCTGATGGCCATTTCCATTTGTTGTTCCCCCTGTAATTCAAACGTCGTGAGCCGCGGAAGATACAGGGAAGCGGCACCTGCGGACGAGACGACGGAAACCAGCGAACAATCGGCCGGGATCGTCCTTCCCGTTGATTCGATGCCTTTGATCAAGCCACCAAGCGTACGATCGTTCATTACGATGTACGCTGTGCACTGCGGATGTTCGGCAAGATCCTTGACGGCTAGGTCATATCCCGCCTGCGGCGATGGTTGACAGAAAGCGGAATGTCCTTCGAACCGAAGGGTCGCCCCGAACCGTACGAACGCCTCCTGTGCCCGCACGACGGGTCCGTATCCTTCTTCGTACACTTCCCTGCTTTGATTGATGAAACCGATGTAAAAGTGTCCTTTGCAGATGAGATAGGAGAGTGCGTCAAGGATTGTCCGGTCGAAATCGGTGTCGACATAGGTGACATCGCCGACGTTCTCGTCACGACCAACCAACACAAACGGGATTGAGGCTTTCCGAAGCACCGGGATACGAAAATCGTTGGCGTGCACTTCCATCAGAATGACACCGTCCACCAGTTCCTGAGCGAGCAATTCCTGAAGTTCGGCCACTGTTTTTGTTTTCAATGACCAGAAGACCAAATGATATCCCCTCGCCGTGGCTTTTTGGGCTGCGCTGGTGATCAAGGAGAATTCCGATGCACCCATCCCTCGTTCCACGGGAGGAAACAACAAAGCGAGAATCCGTGTATGCTTGCTTGCAAGACTTCGCGCGATCGCATGCGGTCTGTAGTTCAATTCATCCATCGCTTGCCGGACCCGGTGTTTCTTGTCTTCGGAGATAGGTCTGTTTCCGTTGACTACGTAGGATACGGTACTAAGTGAGACCCCGGCCTTTTTCGCAACATCCTTCATTGTCATGGGACGACCCCTTATTGAAACGAATCATCGAAACGTTTCATCTTCTGTACATAAAACACTCTAGCTCAGATTTTCGTATTGTCAAGTTTTTCTGGCTTTCTGTGTGGGGAAGGAAAAAACAAAATTCCGATGGGCATGCCGGTAGGTTTACGTTCCTCTCGGTTCGGTACGGGGAAATGAAGAAGGACAATCCCTTGTTTCCCCATGGCGTCCATCGTGCGAAAGTACTTCACCTATATGGGGGAACAGGGAGTATAATGGACAACATGTTGAGTGTCGAAGGGAGGCACGCGATGCCGAAATGGTTGCGTTCAGCGGTGTTTTACGAGGTATATCCCCAATCGTTCAAGGATACGAACGGTGATGGGATCGGGGACATTCAGGGAATCATTGACGAACTGGAATATATCAAATGTCTCGGATGCAATGCCATCTGGCTGAATCCGTGTTTCGATTCGCCGTTTCAGGACGCCGGATACGACGTTCGGAACTACAAGAAAGTGGCGAGGCGGTACGGAACGAACGGCGATTTGAAACGGTGCTTTTCTGAAGCCCACAAAAAAGGGATGCGTGTGCTCCTTGATCTTGTTCCCGGACATACGTCCATCACCCATCGATGGTTCCGTATGAGCCAGAAGGATGAAGAAAACTCGTTTACCGATCGGTTCATATGGACGGATTCGGTCTGGAACAAAAGCCTTGATCCGCAGTCGATCAGTGGCATCTCCGAACGCAACGGCAGTTTTTGCCTGAACTTTTTTGCGTTTCAGCCGGCGTTGAACTATGGGTTTTATGAGAGAACCGCTTTATGGCAGAAATCCATCGATGATCCCGCCTCTATCGCTACCAGAGAAGCGATTGAGGATGTCATGTGTTTCTGGCTGGCGGCCGGGTGTGACGGGTTTCGCGTCGACATGGCCGGTTCCTTGGTGAAGAACGATCCCGAACGGATCGGCACCTGTACCGTATGGCGGGACATCCTCTCCTCCGTACGGAGGAAATATCCGGAGATGGCCGTCGTCAGCGAATGGTCAGACCCTCCGAAGGCCATCAATAAGGCCGGATTTGACATGGATTTCTATCTCAGTGAGCGAGGAAACGGCTATGTTTCCCTCATGCGTGACGCCATGCCGTTTTTTTCAAAAGAAGGGAAAGGAGACATTACCCGTTTCTTGGACGAATATCTTCCGTGGTACGAAGAGACGAAGGGGAAAGGATACATCAGCCTGATCACCGGAAACCATGACACGATGCGAATCTCCCGGACGTTGGATGACCGGCAACTCCGTCTCGCTTATGCGTTTCTCTTTACTATGCCGGGCGTTCCGTTCCTCTACTATGGAGATGAGATAGGAATGCGGTATCTTCCGTTGAAAAGCAAGGAAGGAGGCTATCAGCGGACCGGTTCTCGGACGCCGATGCAATGGGGAGGAGGAAAAAATCTTGGTTTTTCCGACGCTTCCCCTGAATCCTTGTATCTGCCGGTGGATGGGGAGCCCGATGCGCCGACGGTGCAGAAAGAGGACCGGGATCCCGCCTCGCTTCTCTCGTTTGTCAGAAGCGTACTGACCCTTCGGCGCGAGCATCAGGAACTCGGCAGTGACCCCAATTTCGGCGTCGTTTACGCAGAAAAAGGAACTTGTCCGTTTGTATACCGGCGGGGGAGTTTTCTTGTGACCGTCAATCCGTCTTCTTCTTCAGTGAGGCTTTCGCTTTCTGAATCAGGGCGACGGATATTCGGCATCGGTTCTTCTTCGCTTGAGAATGGCGTCCTTTCGATGGAAGGCCAGTCGTTCGGCGTTTTCAGCACTCGGTGACGTTGTATTTTTCCACCATCATCGCCGGATGGTAGGAAAGTTTGGATTTTCTGAGTCCCTCCAATCCCATGTCTTCTTGCCGGTTGACGTACTCGATGTCGGCGAGATACATGTTTGCGTAGGCTTGGTTTATGACGCTGTACACTCCCGCGTATTTGGTGTCCGCCTTTTCAAAATGGGAGATAGCCAACTTCTTGTCGATGATCTGCCCGATGCAAAACGCAACCATCTTTCCGTCAATGCGGACGGATGTTCCGAGGAATCCCAGTTCATCCCAGAAGCGGAACGCTTGTTTGATGGCCATACGTTCTTCTTCCGTTTCTTTGTCATCCGTGTTGCACTGTATCCAGCACCAGTCCAGCGACATGACGTCAGGAATGTCTTCTTTGGTCATCGGTTGCGCTTCGTAATGGTAGTCTCGTTTGAACTGGGAGATGTGGTTTCGTTTGCTCTGCAGGTGTTTGCCTGAGAGCGTGACGAGCCTCATACCGTTGTACAGGTAGTCGTCGAGATCTCTGGTATGCTCTATGTGGTAACCTTTCAGCTCGAGTTCCTCCGCCTGTTCCTTGGGAACGCATTCCAAAGCGAACCTGGTACCGGTTTGCAGGCAATATTCCTTCAATTCGTCCATGGCTTTGTCGATGTCGTTGGTGATGGGGTAGAGAAAAGCGTCCTGAATGCGATTGTGGATGTACAGTCCTATGTCCGTTTCCGCGACGGTGATATGGTCTGTCCGCTCCCAAAGAATGCAATAAGAGAACTGATATTCATACGCAAGCAACGATGAGCCTACGGTGAAATACGGTTGGTCGGCCAGAGTAGGTTGGTGAAAAATCATGATATCAACACGAATAGCACGCTGCAAAGGCTCAGTCAAGAGGCCGAAAAATTTGGATGGAGGAAAAAAGCGGTGATATGATGGGAAAAGGGAGGAGTTGTGTTGGATTCCACGATCACCGTCATATCACCGGAAAAAATGCGGCCGAAGGTACTCCAGACGGTTTTTTCTTCTCTTCGTTCCGATGCCTTCACTTACCGGGCTGTGTTCCGCATGGGTGGCGGTGCGACCATAGACACCGTACTTGAATGTCTGAAAGCCGCTCGGGGAATGGACGTTACCGTTGAAGCGGATGGCTTGGCCTTCTCCGTCGGCCTTTGCGATTTGGTGGCGCGAAGCGGTATCCATGTCATTTTTCTTCAGGATGGATATCGAACGCCGACCAGTCTTTTCGCCAACAGTCTGGAATTGAAACCATTTAAGATGGATGTGACGTTTCGTGCTTCCCTCAACGAGGAGCGTGCGGAAACGCT
>JBAXYP010000203.1:0-4178 GCA_041670725.1 Sphaerochaetaceae bacterium | reverse complement strand
TCGTGCTGACCGTCCCGATGATCATCGTATTTCTTGCATTGAGAAACCATATCAACGAAAGCGTAAGCACGCGTTTCTCTGGGAGGTAACTATGAAAAAGCATCTTGCATCCATCCTGATTCTGTTCTCCGTATCCATTCTGTTCGCCACAGGGACGAAAGAAGAGAATCCGACGGTCAAGACCATCACGTGGTGGCATTCCAATTCCGGTCTTCTTCAGGACGCGACGGATACGATGGTCAAACAATTCAACGACACCATCGGCAAGGAAGAAGGCATCAAAGTCAATGCCGTCTACCAAGGCAAGGCAAGTGACGTACTGACCAAAGCAAAGGCCATCTGGCAGGGTACGAACTATGCGGATCTGCCGGACATCATCCAGTTGGACGCCCAGGCGATCATGGACCTCAGGGACAATCCCCGCTTGATTCCGGCCGAGTCGCTCGCAGGCGAAAACACATACGATCTTGGCCAAATCGTGGAATCGACCCGTCTGTCCCAGACGTACAAAGGGAAAATGATCGGCATGCCGTTCAACAGTTCGACGATCCTACTGTACTACAACAAGACGGCATTCGAGGAGGCGGGTATTGCCCAACCTCCAAAAGACATCGACGAAATGATCGCCGATGCGCCGCTTCTTCTTAAGAAGGACGAGAGCGGCAACGTAATGCGTTGGGCGTTCTCGGGAGTGCCGACGACGTACGAACTGTGCGCGTGGCTCGGACAACAGAACGGCCTGTCGTTGATCTGCGACCAAAACAACGGCCACGACGGCATCCCCACCAAGGTGCTGTTCGACGAAAACGGGACGATGGAGACATTTCTGGCCAAATGGAAGAGGTTGTACGACACGGGAGCGCTTGAGAACGCCACCAGCGGCGTAACCGCCAGTTTCGCCAGCGGGCGGACGACGATGATGCTCGCATCCACAAGTCAGCTGACCACCGTACTGGACATGGTGGGAAATCGGTTCGAGGTAGGCGTCGCATATCTTCCCCGCGTCAACGACCAAGCGACCGGAGGCGTGAATATCGGAGGAGGTGCGTTGTACGCACTGGACAACGGCAGCGGACACAGCAAGGCCGCATGGAAATTCATTGAATTCGCCGTCAGCAAAGAACAGCAATTGGCATGGCACGTCGCCACGGGGTATTTTCCGGTGAACACGGGCACCTACGAGTTGGATGCGTTCAAACAACACATCAAGGGACAGCCTTTGTTCGCAACGGCAATCCAACAGATGCAGAACAGCAATCCGAAACTCCAAGGCATTTGGGTGCCGTCCAGTTACCAAATCTACTATGCGTTCCAAAGTTCCATCATGAAAATGCTCGCCGAAGGAAAGGACATTCATCAAGCCACGGAGGAGATGGCGAAGGAAATCAACGGATATTTTGCCGCCTATCTCGCCACCCAACAGTGACTCAGTCCTTGCTGAACCTGCATTTGGATCGGAACGAACATTCCCTGCATCCCTCTCCGGGGCATTGCTGGAAGTCCATCCCGCTTTGAAGCTGACGAATGTGCCAGGAGAGGTCGTCGATGCGCCTCTCCAACACCACCTGTTTGGCCATCGCTTCGGAAAGCTTGTAGCGATACTGGCGAAGCAATTCGTCCCTGCGCTTCGCGCCGTCACGGTCGGAAGGCCCCAGCGCGATGATCGTCTTGATCTCTTCCAGGGAAAAATCCAATCCTTTCAGTTCGAGAATGCGTTTGAGGTAGACAAGATCCGCATCGGTATAGGCTCGTTGCCCGCCATCAGTCCGCTGATGGGTTTTCAGAAGTCCCAAATCCTCATAATATCTGACCGTTCTCACCGTCACTCCGGCGTTCCGGGCCAAATCACCGATACGATAGGTATTCATATTCCACTTTGTACCATAAAAAAGGGGGTCTCTCAAGCAAAGCGCCGGATTTTCCGGTAGGTGTCAGTATGAATTACCGACAGGATCCGACAGAAACGACAGACATAAAGCATATGGCCGCAGCCGAACGCCCGCGTGAACGGCTGGAATCCTTCAGCGCCGAGAATCTCAGCGACCTTGAGTTATTGATGGTCCTTCTTGGGAGCGGAGGAAAATCCCGCCCGGTTCGTTCGATAGCCCAAGATCTGCTTTCCATGCTCGACAGAAACCAGAATGTAAGCAGGGACGACATCGATAAGATCGACGGAATCGGTTTGGCAAAAAGTTGCGTGATCAGCGCGGCGCTGGAACTCGGACGAAGAAGAAACCGAAGCGCAAAACGCCAGATCATCACCCCGGCCGATTTGTATCCGCTGATCCGTCATTATGCCGGCAGGCTTCAGGAACAATTCCTCGCGGCCGATCTCAACGGCGCGCACGAAGTGCTGTCCGTCAACGTCGTTTCGGTAGGTACCGTCTCGCGAACGTTGGTGCATCCGAGGGAAGTGTTTGCCGATGCAATCGCCCAACGGGCATCGGCGATCATTGTGGCGCACAACCACCCTTCGGGGAACCTCACTCCGTCCCAAGAAGACCTGGAAATCACCATCAGACTGAAGAAAGCGGGGGAGTTGCTCGGCATCAGGCTTCTCGATCACCTGATCTTCAGCGACGAGGGATACCTCTCTTTGTTGGAGACAAGTCAGTTCTAGAAAAACGAACATCGCAAGGCTCCCTTGCCGTCCGTACCCCCTTTCCCATACCGAACCGACGAGATCCGGAACTTTTTCCCCGAAAGAATCGGGAACACCTTTACCCCTTCACAACGGCTATAGTCACCGCATTACGGGAAAACGTCAAAAGAACCCATTCCCTGTTTTATTTCGGGTAATTCTTTGTTTGTTTTCGCGCCGTTTGGTGGTATCATCATTATGCAGTGTCACAGGGGGCAGTGCGATGGATCGTCTGACGACCACGGAAACAACGATGGGACGAGGGTATTTCAGGATGTGCGAAACAGTCGGAATGCAATATGCGCTTGCCGCAGACGATATCAAAAAAACAGGAACGATGTTCGGAAGCCGCCCGACGAAACGCTCCCCGAAGGATAAGGAAAATGGCTAGATACACCGCGGTGACCGTAAATCATTCCATCGAGCTTCTTGCAAATACAAGCAGTACCGTGGTCTTCAGAATCCCATACAGAAATCTGATGGCGCGTGAAATCGGATTTTCCGTAGCGAATCGCTTCATCGTCTATATCCTTTTCGGACGAAACGCCCAAGGAAAAGACATGATCTACGTCGGCAAATCCAAAAACGGCCTCGACAACAGGCCGACTGCGCACAACGACAAGTTCGACGACTGGACAACGTGCTACGTACTCACACAGTCGACCGACTATTCCTATCTGAACGATGGCGTAATACAGCATATCGAGCACAAATTAAACGAACGCATCAACATTTGCGGCCTCTATGTGAACACCACTGAGACAACGGCGTCGGGAACCGCGAACAAGGCGGAAGAGGAAGACAGCGAGACATTCATTCAGGAAGCCATCGACATGCTGTATGTACTCGGGCTCGATCTGGCGCTCCCGATCGGAGCGGATTCCGTACCGGGCTCGCCAAAAACAACCTGCGTTCCCGACGGCACCTACAGCTTCAGGCGAAAAAACAAAGCGACGGGGCGGACGATCACCGCGACCATGCAGGTCGCGGGGGATACGTTTACCGTGCTTGCCGGCAGTATGGTGGTGACTCAGAAGAGCCCCACGCTCTCTCCATCCGTCCGGAAAGCGAGATCCAGCGCTGCGGTGGAAAACGGAATTCTCATGCAGCCGGCATCCTTTGGATCCCCCTCCTCGGCCGCGACATTCGTTTCGGGAGAAGCGTGCGACGGGTGGGTATGCTGGAAGACCCCGGACGGTAAGTTTATCGACGTATATCGCAAGAAAAACTGACTACGACGCAAAAAGGAAGAATTCTTCCCGTCTCGTCTCGTCTCTTCCTTTCGCATGCGTTGCTTTCCCATAACGGCACTCGTCGTCCTTAACGCGAATGCCGGTTCTTCAGCATGTCGATGACTTCCTGAAGCTTCACGTTCTTTTCGGCGAGGAGCACCATGTAGTGATACATTAAATCGGCGGCTTCCCCGATAAACAGATCCTTGTCGTCATCCTTGCTCTCGATGATCAACTCGACGGCTTCCTCACCCACCTTCTGGGCGATCTTGTTCAGGCCGCGGGAAAACAGATGGTTGGTATAC
>JBAXYP010000202.1:0-4267 GCA_041670725.1 Sphaerochaetaceae bacterium | reverse complement strand
GGCTGCCACCCCTGACCGACTTCCGGCGCAGACTTGCGTTGTTTCGTCTTCACCAGCACCACATAGTCGTTGGGAATGAAGCGTACGTCCAGTTTGTTGGCTTTCAAGTGTTTCTCCTGTGAAATAACACTACTAAGAAACAGATGGCGAGTCAATCGAATTCAGAGAACCCTGTTTGGGAAACAATAAAATTTTCAAAAGGTCTTGATTTACCTTTGAAAATGGTGTTAGATACTTCTGCATAGGCCAAAGTAGCTCAGTGGTAGAGCAGCTCACTCGTAATGAGCAGGTCAAGAGTTCGACTCCCTTCTTTGGCTTGAATCAGGTGGCGGAAACGCCGCCTTTTTTTATGGCGGATGACGATCACCTTTTTGGTCTGCAAAGGGATAAAAAAGCCCCACCCTTATGAGGATGGGGCTTCAACATCGCACGGGATTGTCGTCTATTTCGATTTCTTCCGCGTTTCGTTGATCGCTGCCTGCGCCGCCGCAAGACGAGCGATAGGCACGCGGAACGGAGAACAGGAAACATAATCCAATCCGACACGCTGGCAGAAGTCGATCGTCTTCGGATCCCCGCCGTGCTCGCCGCAGATGCCAAGAATAATATCCTTGTTGACGCCACGGCCAAGATCGACAGCGGTTCTCACCATCTTGCCGACGCCGCCTTCGTCTATCGTGGCGAACGGATCGTATTCATAAAATTGCTTGTCTTCGTCGTGGACATAGTGTCCAAGGAACGACGCGGCATCATCACGACTGAACCCGCAGGTCATCTGAGTGAGGTCGTTCGTCCCGAAACTGAAGAACTGGGCGCCGGCCTTGGCAATCTCGTCCGCAGTGATTGCGGCCCGGGGCACCTCGATCATCGTACCCATCAGGTATTCGACATGGCTGCCCGTTCCGTTGAATATCTCGTCGATCACTTCCTTTGCCTTGTTCTTGCAATACAAGAATTCCTTGTAGTTGCCGATAAGCGGGAACATGATCTCGGGTTTCACCTTGATGCCCTTGCGCTGCACATTGATGGCGGCTTCGATGATGGCCCTCACCTGCATCTGGAGAATCTCCGGATAGATGATGCCGAGCCGACATCCGCGGAAACCGAGCATCGGGTTGAATTCGTGCAACGCCGCCGTCTTCTGGGCAACCTCTTCGACGCTGATGCCCATCTGGAGCGCCAGCTCATGACGGCTCGTATGGTCGTTCGGCAGGAACTCATGAAGCGGCGGATCAAGCAGACGGATCGTGAACGGAAGCCCGTCCAACTCGGTGAACATCGCCTCGAAATCACCGCGTTGCATCGGAAGCAGTTCATCAAGAGCCTTCTTCCGTTCCACCATATTGTTGGCAAGGATCATCTTGCGCACGCTCATGATCCGGTTTCCACCAAAGAACATATGCTCCGTGCGGCAGAGTCCGATTCCCTCTGCGCCGAGCAATTTGGCATGACGCGTATCCTTGGGCGTATCGGCATTGGTGAACACCTGCATCGTTTTCAATTCCTCGACATATCCCATGAACTTCTTGTAGTTTTGGTAGACAAGCGATTCGCTCTCGCGCATCTGCCCGTCAAGGACTTGGACGATTTCACTTGGCTTTACGGGGATTTTCGTTGCGAAAACCGCACCGGTAAACCCATCGATCGACATATAATCGCCTTCCTTAACCGTAACGCCGTTCACCTCAAGATATTTTTTCGGCTCGTTGACGAGAATCTCGCTCGCGCCGGAAACGCACGGGCACCCCATGCCGCGCGCCACAACTGCGGCATGACTGGTCATGCCGCCCCGACAGGTGATGACTCCTTTGGAAACCGCCATGCCCCCGATATCCTCAGGACTCGTTTCCGTCCTGACGAGAATGACATCCTTCCCTGTAGCCGCCACTTCTTCCGCCTTCGCGGCGGTGAAATACACTTGCCCGCACGCTCCTCCCGGAGAAGCGTTAAGCCCATGGGTGATCTCTTTCAGCGAGAGGTCGCGGATGATCTTCTGGTCGAGGATCGGAGCAAACAACTTGGAGAATTCTGACGCAGGCACACGAGAGACGGCAGTTTCCTTGGAAATGAGCCCTTCCTCAACCATCTCGACCTGGCTACGGAGCCAGCTGAAAACGGTACGCTTCCCGCCTCGGGTCTGCAACATGTACAGTTTTCCTTCCTGAACGGTGAACTCAAGATCCTGCATGTCATGATAGTGATTCTCAAGTTTGGAACGGATAGAGACAAGTTCGTCGTACACCTTCGGATTGATCGCCTTAAGCGTTTCGATCGGTTTCGGAGTACGGATACCCGCCACCACGTCCTCGCCCTGAGCGTTCATCAGGAACTCGCCGTAGAAACGGTTTTCCCCTGTGGACGGATCACGAGTGAAAGCCACACCGGTACCGCTGGTGTCCCCCATGTTTCCGAAAACCATTGATTGCACGTTGACGGCAGTCCCGAGCAGTCCGCGAATATCATACATCTGGCGATATTTGATCGCCCGCTCGTTGTTCCAACTGCGGAATACGGCATTGATCGCCTTGAACAACTGGTCGATAGGATCGACGGGGAAATCCTCGCCCGTATAACGATGATAAATCCGCTTGTACCGGGCGATCACTTCTTGGAGATTGGTACTGTCAAGCTCGATGTCGAAGCTCTTGTGATTCTCCTCCTTCACGTCCTGCAACGCACTTTCAAACTCACTGTGGGGAACACCCATGACAACGTCTCCGAACATCTGGATGAATCTTCGGTAGCTGTCCCACACGAAGCGTTCGTTATTCGTTTTCGCGATCATTCCCTTTATCGTATCAGGATTGAGTCCGAGATTGAGGATCGTATCCATCATGCCGGGCATCGATTGCGCCGCTCCGCTCCGTACGGAGACGAGCAACGGATCATTCTTGTCACCAAACTTCTTGCCCATGACGGATTCGAGTTTTTTCAAGCTCCGCATGATCTCTTCGCGAAGCCCGTCAGGATAACCGCCCTTATGGTCGTTGTAGAACTGGCAGACTTCGGCGCTGATGGTGAACCCCGGAGGGACGGGAAGCCCAATGCTCGTCATCTCGGCAAGGTTCGCACCTTTTCCGCCGAGGATATCCCGCATTTGCGCCGTACCGTCCGCCTTCCCGTTTCCGAAGAAGTACACGTACTGTGTTTTTTCCGACATGAATTGTTCCTTCCTTATGACGATTTCATAAACTCAGTTTTCAAACATCTTTTGATAGAGTTGAATCGTAACCGCACTTGCCAGCGGTGTCAATGCGAATACGTATGTTTCGTGGTTTTTTCGGTTATCCAACTCTCTGTAAAGTATAAGGTTAATGGAACATTGTTCCGAATTTCGAAAAAAAAGGAGCGATGTTGTGCACCATCGCTCCCTGTATTGCATATCATCGTTACCGCAAGTCGGGCGTCTTGATCCAATCCTGATCGGTATACGTACGGTTCTCACCGCACATCGACCAGATGAAGATGTAGTTCGTCGTTCCGCAACCGGCGTGGATGGACCAAGACGGATTGATCACGGCCTCCTCGTTGTGCATGACGATGTGTCGGGTCTGCTGGGGTTCTCCCATAAAGTGGAACACCACTTGGTCGGAAGGAATGCTAAAATAAAAATAGACTTCCATTCTCCGTTCATGCGTATGCGCGGGCATCGTGTTCCATACGGAACCGGGTTCAAGCGCCGTCATGCCCATCGACAGCTGGCACGTATCCAGCACGTCAGGATGAATGTACTGGTTGATCGTCCTGGCGTTGCTCTCCTCGAGTGACCCAAGTTTCTTGTGGATGGCATCCTTGTAAGGGATCAGCTTCGTCGGATAATGGCAGTGGGCGGGACAACTGTTCATATAGAATTTCGCGGGTGTTTTTCCATTCTCGCTGAAGAAGGTGACTTCTTTCGCTCCTTGCCCGATATACATGCCATCATATTGGGCCAGTCCGTATTCCTTGCCGTCCACAACGACTTTCCCCGGACCTCCGATGTTGATCATCCCGAGTTCCCTGCGTTCCAGAAAGGAATTGACTCCGAAATCCTTCATGGGATCGATGTTCTTGGTAAGCGAGACCTTCCCCGAAACCGGCATGCATCCAAGCGTCACGATTCTGTCGACATGGGAATAGACGGCGCTCACGTCATCCGCTTCGAATATATTCTGAATGAGAAATTCCTTACGGATCTCCTCGGTGTTCATCCGGGAGAACGGCTCCTTTCCTGTCGAATAACGAATATCCATTACTTATCTCCTAATGAAATTATGTTTCAATCTTG
>JBAXYP010000201.1:0-4271 GCA_041670725.1 Sphaerochaetaceae bacterium | reverse complement strand
TGTTTTGTATTGCCGCGATGAGCCTTACCCTTTCGTTCATGAGCGAGCTCGCCACCGGTCGCATGGACAGCCTTCGGAGATATGAGTCCTACGATATTTCCATATCGGCGGAAAGCTTGGAAGAGGCGAGTCGTTTCGCCTCCTTGATCGGAGACGATGCGTTCGTTTATGCGATCACTCCCGCCATCGTTGACGGCGATATTCGGGAAATCCGATTCCTCGACGAGGGCAGCCGCGCGTTTGAAGCGATTGCCCTGTCCGCGGGGACGAAAGGAGTCTGCGTCGCATATTCCGCGGGAATGTATCCTGGGGCTTCCTTTTCCGTATCGACACTCAAGCAGGGACGGCAGGCGCGGGTAATTCCGAAAACGGATGTATGGCGCGTCGATGGCGTATACGCCACGGAAGATTGGGAGTACAATCAGAAGACGATCATCTGCCCCTTATCCCAGAGTCAGGACTTCTCCCCTTCCTTTCACGTCGGTATGTATGTCAACGGCAACGTGGAAAAGGAAAAGCGAAAAATTGTCGGTATACTTCCCGAAGGAACGAATGTTCTGACGTACAAGGAGACGAATGGATCGTTGTACGGCGCCCTTCTTCTGGAACGTACGGTGATGTGGTTTCTGTTTTCCGTGTTGCTTTTTTGCGTCATTCTGTCGGTGAAGCGAAGCGCAACGCATTTGTTGTGGTGCAAGCAAAAGGAAGTCGGCATGTTGAAGGCGATGGGAATGGACAAGACTGCCGTCCAATCTGTATTTTTGCAGGAAAGTCTTTGGGTAAGCGTTCCGGGAACACTCGCAGGATGGTTGTTGTCTTTTATCCTGACGAAGGCGTTTCCTCTTTTATTCGGATTTCTCGCCAGATATTCCTATCTGTTCGATTCCGGCATGACACTGTCGTTGCCGGTTGGGCCTCTTTGCGTCGTTTCGGCGATGGTGATCATCGGTGCCATGCTGTTTTCGTTCTTGGGGACGCGACGAATCCTTTCCCGACCGGTGATGGAGATGCTCTCTGATGAACGGTTCTGATGTCATATTGCAAGTTCACAACGTATGCAAATCGTTTCCCGAGGGTAATGGGGGAAGGCTTGTGGTGCTGGACTCCATCGATTTTTCTTTGCGTGAGGGGGAGAGCGTCGCCGTCGTGGGGAACAGCGGATGCGGCAAATCGACGCTTCTGGAGGTGTGTGCGTCCTTGCTCCGTCCCGAGAGCGGCGAGATTTTGTTCGACGGCGAAGATCTTGGCTCGTTGGAAGACGATCGGCTCAGCGAGATTCGTTGCAGAAAAATGGGGTTTGTGTTCCAAAGCAGTTTGCTTCTCGGGGATTTCACCGCGTTGGAAAACGTCATGATGCCCGGGTTGTTGGCCGGCGGAGAGTGGAGTGACGCGAAAAAGAGGGCGGAGAGCCTTCTTGCGAGCGTCGGGCTCGGTGACAGGGCCGAACACCGGAACGATGCGCTTTCGGGGGGCGAACGGCAACGAGTCGCCGTCGCCCGTGCACTGATGAATACGCCGAAAATCGTATTTGCCGACGAACCGACGGGGTCGCTCGACGAAGAGAACGCGGCCATCATCGAAAATCTTTTGTTTTCCCTGGTAAAGGATTCACACGCGACGTTGTTTCTCGCCACACACAACATGGTGTTCGCACGACGATGTGATCGTGTGCTTCGGTTGCACGACAGGATACTCTGCGATGCATGACTCGTATATGGGAATGCTGCAAGAGCGTATCAGGAAAGACCCGCACCTGAAGGATCATGTCATCCTGCTGGTCGTCGTATCGTCGTTGCTTTCCTTCTCGCTGATTTTTGTCCATTCGATGGCTGCCGGAATCGCCGACAAATATGCCTATATCGGAAGCGGACACCTTACGATAAGCGGTGCGTATGCAGGGGAAAACGCATTTCCCGTTCGCAAAAGCTCCGCTTTGTTGTACGGCTCGAAAAAGACCGTCCCGCTGTTGGTCAAAGGCGTCGGAGACGATTATTTTACCGCTCAGAGACGAAAAGAGCTTTCCTTGGCGGAACAAGACGGATCGATCCTCGCCGACGACGGAGGAGGAAAGCCGAGACTGGCCATTTCCGAACGGCTTGCGTCATCGCTCTCTCTCGCCGTCGGTGACAACGCGCTTTTGGTGTTCCCCGTCGACGGATCGTTTAAGCCCGTACTGTGCACGGTGGGGGTGTTGTTTGCTTCGGGGTATGCCGAACTTGACGATTCGCTTGTGTTTTGTCCTCTTTCCCTGCTCCAACGGTTCGATGCTCCGCTGGAGACGGAAGTCCTTGTTGACGGGAACGTCTCGGAGGCGAAACAACGCCTCCTTCAGGAAGGATACAGCGTATCTGCCTGGTATGAAGACAACTCCGATATCGCCGACAACCTGAGAACAAGCCAGAATGTCGTTACCGGTGTGTTTTTTGCCATCGCGTTCCTCGCCGCTTATTTCATCAGCGAATTCTCTTCGACGATGGTGACGGACAAAAAGAGGGAAATTGCGACGATCAAACTGATGGGAATGAAGGACAAGGAGATTCGACGCGTCTTTTTCCGTGCAATTTTTCGTATTTCTGTCGGTGCCGTATTCATAGGCGTCGCGTTGGGAATCATCCTTTCGTACGTTTCTCTCCCGATTCTCGGTTTTTTTGCGAAAAGCGGCTTTGCGGCGTTTTCGTATTATCTCCTTTCGTTTCCCATCAGAATACCGGTTGTCAGGATACTTCTCGTCATTGCGTTTCTTTTTGTGCTGAGTATGATCAGCGCTGCGGTTTCGCTGGACAGGATCAAAAAGATCGAGCCGATCTCGCTCATTCAGGCGTGATCCTGTTTGTGCAGAACGTACATACTTGCTATACTTGGTCCATGAATTTTGAAGTGTTTGCTCTCGGAACGAGCGGAATGATGCCGCTTCCCAACAGATTCCTGACCAGTGCGATGTTGCGTCGGGATGGCGATCTTTTCCTGTTCGATTGTGGGGAAGGAACGCAGGTTTCGTTGAAAATGCTGAATCTCCATTGGAAGAAGATCGACAAGATTTTCATCAGTCATATGCATGCCGACCACGTGACCGGTCTTCCGGGAATCCTCATGCTTTCAAGTCAGGTCGACCGAACGGAGCCTTTGGTCATTTACGGACCAGCGAAACTCGCCGACTTTGTCGATGCGTCCCGCAGGATTCTGGACATGTATATCAATTACGAAATTATCGTTCGTCCCGTCGAGGAAGGTGTCATCGTCGACGACCCACTGTATACAGTGACGGCGTTCTCCCTTGATCACACGAAACCGTGTTTTGGTTATGTATTCGAGGAAAAGAAACGTCCCGGCGAGTTCCATCCCGAAACAGCCGCTTCGCTGGATGTTCCGCGGGGACCATTGTGGGGAAAACTGCAGAGGGGAGAGAACGTCACCACGCCAGACGGACGGACCATCACACCCGATATGGTCGTCGGATCTCCGCGTAGCGGGAGGAAGTTCAGTTATGTGACGGATACGTTGTATCTCCCAAAAATCGCTCGGTTTGTCGAGAACAGCGATCTTTTGCTGTGCGAAGGGATGTTCACCGGAGACATGGAGGATGCGGCGAAAGAAAAGAAACATATGACCGCCACCCAGGCTGGGATGATCGCTCGGGACGCACACGTAAAAAAAATGGGGCTGATCCATTACAGCCCCCGGTACAGCGATGCACAACTTCGTTTTCTTGTCGATGATGCCAGAAAAATGTTTCCCAAAACCATTCTCACCCGCGACAGGATGAGTTTTCCCATTGCACTGAAAGATTAGGGGGAGACAGAGCAGGCGGCTTCGGCTTCGTGCAACAGGATATCGGAACTGAGCACGCGTCCGCTTCGCGAGGCGAACCCTTTCTTCCATTTCGCATCAGGATTTTCCTGGGAAATTTGGTTTTCCACCGGTTTGAGAAAATCTTCGACTTCGCTCTGGTTGTAGAACGGGAAGACGAACGCTTCCGTTCCGTCACCGAGATCGAACGGGTATGATGCCTTGTCCATCAGGGCGGACATTCGATCGACGATTTTCGTGCGTGATGCGTCTTCCGTTTTGACCAGCAGCAAAGTCAGGTCGTAATTCATATTCTGTGCGCTTTTCAGCTCGTTTTCGAAAATGCCGGCGAAAGAAGTGTCTACGGTTTCAGCCGCAGGCACAGAAACCGTCGGGGAAATGACAGGTTCGACTTCGGCCATTTTTTGTGGGGGAGGCATCTGTGGCTCAATGACCGGAGAAACCTGAGGAACGGCCTTCGCCAT
>JBAXYP010000200.1:0-4284 GCA_041670725.1 Sphaerochaetaceae bacterium | reverse complement strand
CTTGGGAGGTTTTTCCTTCCAAGGGAATTTTGTGTTTTTGGAGAGAAAAGATGAAACAGACACTTCAGTCCAAGCGGAACATTGTCGCTCTCGCGGCTCCGGCATTGTTGCTACTCGTCCTTTTTGTATTGTATCCGCTGATTCGCATCGCCATCATGTCGTTCCAGAAAAATGACGGGCTGTCGGTGTCCCGATTTATCGGATGGTCCAACTACAAGCGGCTTTTTTCTGATTCGGCGTTCGGTATGATCGACAGGAAAAGCCTCTGGCTTTGTCTGCTCGCTCTTGTTTTCAATGCGGCCCTTGCGATTTTCGTGTCACTGGTCCTTTGTGGAATCGACGCCAAACGACAGGGATGGATCCGGACGGTGTTCATTCTTCCCATGGTCCTTTCCGTCTCCGTGATCAGCCAGTTATGGCTCTCCATCTATCATGCCGATTGGGGGTTGCTCAACGGTTTTCTCTCTGCGGTGGGATTGGCGAAGTATCGCCAGCAGTGGTTGATCAATCCAAAGACGGCGTTGAACTGCGTTGCGGTCGTTGGAATGTGGTGGTTCTTTGGCATGGACCTTCTGCTTGCGTTCAGTGGGATCAAGGCGGTTCCCGATTCCTTGTTCGAGGCGGCTGAGTTGGACGGTTGTTCTTATTTTCAGACGGCGACGCATGTGGTTCTGCCCTTATGCAAGAATGTGTGTCGGACGTGTTTCCTTATTTCCGCAACAGGCGGATTCTTCACGTTTCCCCAAGTCTATATCATGACAGGGGGAGGTCCCGGCGATATCACGATGACGATCATGATGTATATGTATAAACAAGCGTTTTCCAATCAACATTATGGACTTGCTTCTGCGGTTGCGGTTCTTGGGATCTTGCAGATGGTGGTCATCCTTTCGGTGATTTTCTTCGTTTTCAAGAAAATCAAGGGGGAGGACTGAGATGGAAATACGAAATAAAGGCGTACGCACGACGGCGACAATCATTCTTGGTGTCGTCGCTGTCGTTTTCTTTCTTTATCCGCTCGTCTGGCTGTTGCTCAATTCGTTCAAGGATACCACGGAGATCATGACGGGGAATTCTTTTTCGTTTCCGACGAAATGGAAGTTGGCGAATTATACGGATGCGTTGTTCGCCAGGAACATTCTGAGATATTTCGGCAACAGCGTGTTCATCACCACAT
This sequence comes from Sphaerochaetaceae bacterium, assembly GCA_041670725.1. Lineage (GTDB taxonomy): Bacteria > Spirochaetota > Spirochaetia > Sphaerochaetales > Sphaerochaetaceae > RUG023. Next base: position 3,107 of record JBAXYP010000200.1, on the reverse strand, counting down.
GCACCATTTTACTGACCGTTACGCTTTCCTTGATGTTGGGGTATGCGTTGACGCGGATGCGGTGGAGGCAAGCGCCGCAGGTGTCCTCGATGCTTGCGTTGGGGATGATGCTTCCTTCCCAGATTGTGATCGTTCCGATTTTCATTCTTCTGCGGCAATTGCATCTGGTGAACAATCCCCTCTCTTTGATTCTTACCGTTACGGCATTCAATATTCCTTTGTCCGCCATCATCAGCGCGAGTTTTCTCAAGAGCATCCCGTATGAAATGGAGGAGGCGGGGTTGATCGATGGTGCGAACCTGTACACCATCCTGACCAGAATCATTCTCCCTCAACTCAAGCCTGCCCTTTCCGCGATGAGCATCAACATTTTCATCAATAGTTGGAATGAGTTCATTTACGCTCTGGTTCTGATCGTGGGGAAACAATGGAGAACGCTTCCCATTGCGTTGATGAACTATTCTTCGGGGAAATACGGTACGGATTACGGCGGTATGTTCGCCGCAATGGTCATCACGAGTCTTTTGCCGATAGCTTTGTTTGTCTTTTTCAGTGACGAAGTGGAAAAATCCTTAAGCGCGGGGGCGTTGTTGAAATGAACGACCGATTCGATAAAACATATGGGTGCTGGCTTGGAAAATGCATCGGAGGTTCCGCAGGCGCGGCGGTCGAAGGATACAAGAAATATATCGACCGGAATTTTCTGGAAACGATGCGGCCGGACTTGCCCAATGATGATCTTGATTTGCAGTTGCTTTGGTTTGACGTATTGACGGAGAAAGGTCTTTCCCTGAGGGCGGAAGATTTGGCGGAGGCATGGAAAGAACGGTGTTGGTATCCCTTTTCGGAATACGGCATCTTTTTGAGGAATTACGATCGCGGCATTCTGCCTCCGCTTTCCGGATCATTTGAGAATCCCCTTTTTCATGACGGCGAAGGTTCCCCCATCCGGTCCGAAATTTGGGCGACGGTATTTCCCGGAAAACCGGAGAAGGCCGCTTGGTATGCAAAGATGGATTCGTCGTTGGATCATAGCGGGGATGCGTCGGACATCGAAGCGTTTTATGCCGCAGCGGAAAGCATGGCGTTTGAAAGAGTTGACATCCGTGGAATCCTGATGGAAGCGTCCGCATACCTTGCGTGCGGCGGTAGGGCCCGAGCATGTGCCGATTTGGTCTTTTCCTTCGCTTCGTCCCGATCATGGCTTTCCATGCGAAATGAAGTGTTTCGTCTGTTCGGTCATAACGATTTCACCAATTCCGTGACGAATCTGGGGATCGTGTTGGTCGCGCTTCTTGCCGGAGAAGGGAATATGGAAAAAACCATCGATATCTGCTATCGGAGCGGATACGATACGGATTGCACCTGCGCGACGGCTGCGGCGTTTTTAGGTATCCTGCACGGTGCGTCCGCAATTCCTCAAAAGTTGAAAGACTTGGTCGGGGATACGTTTGTCTGTGGCATCAACATTCGAAATTCCAACCGATCCATACGCAAACTGGCAGAAGAGGTGTACGCTTTTTCGCAGAATCCCAAAGAAGGGGTACGCCCTGAATCCGTCATTACGGTCTCCTACAAAGGCGATCCGGTAATCGGGCCGGGATTGGATTGTTCCGTTTGTATCAACGTCGAGAATCGCCTCCCGTATGTCCGAAAAGGAATGCTGTGTCTTTCTGAAATTCCAAAGGATTGGATCTGCACTTGGTCCGCAAAGGAAATTTCAGTGAATCCCGGGTGTTCGGTTACCGTGGAGAATGTCCTGTCTTTGTCGTCCGGAATCAGGATGCTGAGGGAGAAAAACCTGCTTGCGTTGCAATGGGAAGATGAAAAAACGACTTTTGGGGTCGTCGGAGCGAGTGTCTGGCGAGTCAGAGGCGCGTATTTTGAAGCGTTGGACAAGCCCCTCGCTCTGGGGATTCCTTCGCCGCACGGGGAGGGAAGCGTACTTCCCTCTCCTGAATGTATGGTGAACAACATCGCATTTCTCGACAAACCATACGGGAATGCAAACGATCCTGCGATACTCATGGTATCTCCTACCAATATGATCGCCATCGAGACTGCGTTTCCGTGGTTCGTCGGGCAGGGGTTGTGGTATGCGAAAACCACGGTAAGAAGTCCGGAAGAACGTGACGTATGGATGGTGGTGGGAAACAACGATGGTTTTTCCGTTTCCCTCAACGGCAAGGTCGTACTGAAAGAAGACGCAATCAGGCTGTGGACTCCTTACAACAATGCGGCGATCGTGCACCTTAGGGAAGGTGCGAACCAATTGGAACTCACATTGCTGCGAAGGACGGAACATCTTCGGTTTTCTTTGGATTGGCGGTACTATGAGGGCGAACATTATCACAGAAAACCCTATCTCACGGACCTCTCCTGCGAATGGTGAGAAACGGACTCTTCTCTTAGAAATATTCCTCCTGCTCTTCGTCGGTCATTTCCATCTGTGGCGTTTTACGGGACGATCCGACAAGTTTTCTTTGGAATTGTTCCGTACGGTGCCGCCATGCCAATGGCTTTGTATCGGATTCCTTCTTAATAACGTTGTTTGCAGTGTTTCCCCAGTGTAAGCTATCTCCGTCCCATGGTGTCTCCGTGTCTTATTTGATTTATTGCTAAACCAAGAATAATACGGTCCCCATGGGATTCTTTTTGTTCTTCTCCTTTCCCTGTTTTACGCGGACATTTTATAGTACTGCTCGCGCAAATAGCAGAAAACATAAAAACAAGTTGACAACCGCTTTTCTTGGTGTACACTTGTTGTGCTCGTTTGTTAACGTACACGAAAGGAATTATTGACGCTTTTACGTATTTGGTTGCGTGAATGTATACCTCCGCAATTGCGGGGAGCTAAGAAGTTTTTTGTAAAGCGAAGAGTGAAAAATCCTTCGGGGAAAGTGACGCGATGCCGCATTGCTGCGATGCAAGAAGGGGAGAGCGGCATGACATGAAACGGCAAATACCGCATCGCACTTATACCGAAACACCGGGGATGGTGTGTGACCGTTTTTACGTGGGGGATATTCTCCCGTGAATCAGGGTTTGGAGAAGATGGGGATCGCATAAGAAATTTCACGATAGACAAGGAGAAGTTGGATTGTGTT
>JBAXYP010000199.1:0-4297 GCA_041670725.1 Sphaerochaetaceae bacterium | reverse complement strand
TCCCCTTCCTTCACCAGTTCCCCCACTTGCGCGTCATATTCCATCACCGTACCGGAGACAAGTGGTACGACCGGGATCATCACGCGCGCCTCCACATGGCTGGAAATGGAAAGTTCTCGGGAAAGATCCCTCCGCTGTGGCTTTCCTATTTTGACAAGCGGTTCGGAAGAAATATACGTGACGCCGCGGCTTTTACCGACATACCGGTTGACAAGATACAATGCGACGGCCAACGCGATCAACAACACCACGAAGCGAAGGAAAACCATCATCCGCCGTTTTCCCTTGCCCATCTTACGCTCCTGTCGTCGCGACGAAAAGTCGGCCTTCCACGGTAAGCGTATACGGACCCGCGTCGTACGGAACCAAATAGCACTCTCCCTTGCGGAACACACTGACGCGCGAAGAGGATTCGAACACGGCTTTCCCCTCGGTGACCAACATCAGTTCGATGGCATGCTCTTTCACCTCATGCATGCCGTCTCCCACGCTGTACAAAGCGAAATCCGGCGTCGGTGTAACGATGTGCATTCTCCCCGCCGCATCTTCCTTCTGCCGGCATTTTTCGACTTCCCCCCCGTGCATCTCCAGAATGGAGAGAAGTTCGGGGACATCGACCTTTTTATGGGTCAATCCTCCGCGAAGCACATTGTCGCTCGCACTCATCAACTCGATGCCATCCCCCACCACGTAGGCATGGAGGGTATCCGGTTTGAGAAACAAAGCCTCACCAGGCTCCAAGTGTACGACATGAAGCAGGAACGGGCAGAACAGTCCGGGATCGACGGGGTACGCCTCGTGACAACTCAGGGCGATGCCTTTTGCTTCCAGAAACCGTCCGTCGGCGGTGGCGACGGGAAGATCGGATCGCTTCAGTCCGTCGATGTATTCCGCGATGACGGAGGAAAGATCGCGCTTGTCCATCGTATACAGTGCGGTGAACAATCGCTGAAGACCCGCATCTCCTTTGGGAATGCCGGAGAACCATCGGGAAAACGAGAGGGGCATCAACGGAGACAGATATGCCTCGATCTCTTCCATCGGCCGGAAGGCGCACATCGCCGTAACCGGAGTGAGGGCGTACAGAACCTCCGCCTTCTGATTCCCATCCTGATAATCCCAATGTGAAGGATCGGGATCCTTCTGCCTAAGAGCCGCTTCTTTCGTCCAACCTCTTTCTGCCTGCTCCTTCGTCGGATGGCACTGGATGGACAAAGGCCTCTCGATGGAGAGCACCTTCAGCAGAAACGGAAGGACCGGGCCGAATCGCCTGATATGCGCCGCACCGAAACATTCTTCGGGGTGGGAAGAGAGAAACGAAGAAAGCTTCACGCCATGCTCGAGCATTGCCTCTCCGGAAGGATGACTTCCCATCCAATACTCCGCCTTGCGTCCCCCGTCCCGGGGGATACCCAGCAAGGAAGGAAGAAAATCCGTTTTCCCCCAGTCATACGGTTTGACGACGCCACGTAATTTCTTCACATCCATAGACAAGCCCTCGTACATCTACTATACAATCTCCCCGTTTCCTCCGGCAAGAGTTGTTTACGACAACCTGTCGTTCGGGCTATACTTTCCTTATTATGGAACGAATCATCATGGATGTGGACACCGGCCTTGACGACATGGTGGCCATCATGCTCGCGGCGGGTTCCCCAAAACTCGCCATCGAAGGGATTGTCGCCACAAGCGGCAACCAGATCCTTGAAAAAACTCTGCCAAATACGCTGAACGTCGTGCAATTCCTGAGGAAAGACATTCCTGTGTACGCAGGAAGCACCAGGCCTCTTGTCCGCCCCCAAAAGACTGCGGGCAACATTCACGGCAAGGATGGTCTGGGAGACATTCCGTTTCCTCCGCGGACGAAAAAACAAGAACCGGGATACGGAGTGATGTTCCTCATCAAAACGATCATGGACAACCCGGGACACATCACGCTGGTGCCTACCGGACCGATGACGGATATCGCCTTGGCGATGCGTATCGAACCGAAAATCATCCACGCGGTCAAGAGAATCGTCTTCATGGGAGGCTCGCTCTGTGGAGGAAACATCACCGAGTACGCCGAGTTCAACGTATACGCTGATCCGGAAGCGGCAAAAATCGTACTGGAAAGCGGCGCTCCGATGGTGATGCTCGGCCTGGACGCGACGCTTCAGGTACAGCTTTCCCAAGAGCGCCTGAAGGCCCTGAAACGGATTCCCGGCAAGACGGCAAGACAGTTCGGGATGGGCATGGACTTTTACATGGAAACCTGCCTGAAAGTCATCAGGGAATGTCCCGCGATGCATGATCCCTGCTGCATCGCCTATCTGCTCGATCCCGAAATGTTCGGCGGAACGAACCACATCCTCGAAGTGGAGACGAAGGACGAGACGACATTGGGAAGGACCATCGACAAAGGGGAGGGCGGTACGATCAAGGTGATCACCAAAGTGGACGAAGCATCGTTCTGGCCGCTTCTCGAAACGTCGTTGAAAAACCTCGGATGATTCTCTGGAGGGAACACGCACTGCTCAGGATGGCGAAACGGGACATCACCGTCTCCGATGTCCGTTCCGTCCTGAAAACGGGAATCGTCATTGAGACATTTGAAGACTCCCCGCTTCCCAGCAGGTTGGTCCTTGGATTCGACACGGCGGGAGACCCCATCCACGTTCTTGTCAGGGAACGGGACGACGAACTGTGCATCTTCACCGCTTACCGCCCCAGCGATGAACTGTGGGAAGCGGACCATCGTACAAGGAAGCGCCCGCAATGACCTGTTTCCTCTGTCAGGGAAGCCTAAGGAAACGCCTGAGGACATTCGTCGTCCCCCGGGACGACCGGAGGATCGTCATCACCGACGTTCCCGCATGGGAATGCGAAGCGTGCAAAGATGCGTATTACGAAGAAGACACGGTCCGCAGAATCGAGACATTCGCCCTGTCATGCGACAGGGACAGCATCATCCCTTTCCGTGACATTCCCCACCCATTCAGATGACCAATTCATCAAGCGAGCATCTCGTTTTCGGCGTTTCCGCAACAGCGCTGTAACCGAACGGAATCACCATCGCCGTGATCCAATCCTCACTCTTCAGCCCAAGCAATCCCAACACCATCAGATTGTCAAATCCTTCCAGCGCGCAACTGTCCACCCCGAGGCATTTCGCACCGGTCATCATATTCGCCGCGGCGAGGTAGCACTGGCTCTTCGACCAAGAATCCAAAGCCCCTGTTTTCCGCAACTCCTCATAAAATCCGCGGAAATCTTCGACCAACAGAGTCGAATCGTCGAAGCGGGCATATCGGCTCCTGACGAACGAACCGTCAGGATCGTAGTATTTCGCGGTACGGGCAAGCAATACGACGGAAAGTGGAGCTTCCCGCACCATCATCTGGTCGCAGCACGCACGGCAGAGACGTACACGATCAACTCCCCCCACTACGTGGAACACCCATCCTTCCAATCCGAACGAGGTCGGCGTAAGCCGTCCGCAGTCGAGAATCTCCCGGACGATTTGATCCGAAACGGGTTCGTCGCGATACGAACGGCAGGCAAACCGATGCGCCATCGCGTCACGAAACGTCACGGGAGACCTCCAACGCAACCTCAATCATCCGTCCCATACCGGGCATCCGTTCCTCGTCCCGGAACGACTTTCCCGTTGCAAGATTGTCCGTCATAGTAAGGAGAGAAAGAGCCTTTTTGCCCGTCCACGCCGCGTTGCAGTACAAGGCATAGGTTTCCATGTCCTGAGCGAGTGCGCCCATTCGCGCCCAACGCTTCCAGCTATCGGCTCCTCCCGCATGATAGGAAGAGAAGTATTCGCTGGAAAACACCATTCCGGCATGGATCGGAATGTGTCTTTCCCCGGCAATTCGCATCGCCGTCTCCAGCATCGGATAATCGGCACACGGATTGAACGTACCGGACAGCCGGTATTGGCCGGCGTAGCCTCCATCGGTGGACGCGCTCATCGCCGCCACGATATCTCCCACTCCCACGGAAGCCAAAAGCCCTCCGCATGTACCGATACGGATGATCGCCTTTACGTCATAAAACGTATACAACTCATAGCTGTAAATACCGATGGATCCCTCGCCCATTCCCGTGGCAAGGACGGAAACCGGCGAACCATGATACAATCCGGTGTATCCAAGAATGCCTCGCACGTCAGTGACGAGCCTGGCATCTTCCATATACTGCTGGGCTACCATCTTCGCCCTGAGAGGATCGCCGGGACAAAGTACCACCGGCGCATAATCCCCTTTTTCTCCCCGATTGTGCGCAGTCATCAGGAGGCTCCTTTCAC
>JBAXYP010000198.1:0-4348 GCA_041670725.1 Sphaerochaetaceae bacterium | reverse complement strand
GATCCTCCCCTTTTTGAAAACCAAACAGAATTCCGTCTGGGAAAGCGTATACCGTCCCGGATTATGATTCATCTTGTCCCAAACGAACGCCACCGTCTTGTACGCGAAACCCCAAGCCGAACCAAGGGAGATGGCGTTCGCCATTTGGGGGCCGGTGGTCCAAAGAAACAGGAGGCAATCGGAAGCGGAGATGGAGGGAACGTCAAGCCTCTCCAAGTCCCGCAGCTTCATCGTCGGATACTGAAACGTCGCGGCGCTGATAAACACCTTACGCCGGAATCCGACATTGACGTCCTTGATGCAGGAACGGTCGTACTGCATTTTCCCATGATAATCCCATGGCGGATCCGCATAGATGATATCATAGGTCTGCGTGGGTAGTTTGGGAAACGAATCCCCCAATGGATTGCACTTCCTTCGCTGTTCGCTCTCCGGCTTGTACACTGAGTATCCCGTCACCTCAGCCATACGTTCCTCCTTCTGGGCTATTGTGCGCCGTTGACGGGAAAAGCGCAACGGCCTCCGCCGATAGGGAGAGACCGTTGGGCAGAGTGGCATATTCCGCGCCTTTCCCAAACCCATACTTGTATATCATTCCTTTCTCCTGTAACATTGCTTCGCTGGAGGAGGCATGGGGCAGACATTTTCCTGGAAACCGTTTCTCGCCAACACCGCCGCCATAGCCATCCCGGTAGCACTGCAGAATCTTCTGTCGACCACGGGAAGCATGGTGGATACTGTCATGCTCGCTTCCCTCGGGGAGACGACCATCGGCGCGGTCGGGCTGTGCGCCCAGTTTTCCAGCCTGATGTTTTCCTGCTACTGGGGGTTCGTGGGCGGCGGTATGCTGTTTTTTGCCCAATACTGGGGCGCAAGAGACGAGGAAGGCATTACACGTTCCTACGGCATCACCCTCACGTTCATGATGACGGTTGCAGCCATTTTCACCGTCCTCTCACTCCGCTTTCCCCGGTTGGCGATATCGATATATACGGACAAGCCTGCCATTCAAGAGATCGGAGCCTCATATCTGCGGATCGTCGGTTACGCCTATCCGTTGCAGATACTCGTCATGGCGATGAGCGCGCTTCTTCGTTCGATGGAGAAGGTACGCATCCCGTTGTACGGAGGCATCGCCGCGGTACTGACCAACTTCGTCGCAAATTATCTGTTGATCTTCGGCAAGCTCGGTCTGCCGAAATTGGGTGTCCGCGGTGCGGCCATCGGAACGGTCATTGCGTCTTTAGTCAACCTGCTTGTGGTCTGCGTCTTCGTTTGGAAACGGAAGATCCCGTTCGTCTTTTCTTTCAGAAAGCATTTTCGCTGGAATCGACGAATGCTTTCCCTGTATCTGGGGAAATGCTTCCCGATCATCTGCAACGAACTGTTCATCGGATTCGGCAATATGTGCATCACCATGGTGCTGGGAAGACAGACGGAAGAGGCGATCGCGGCCCTCGCGGTCTTTCGGACGTTCGAAGGCGTCATCATTTCGTTCTTCAGCGGTTTCTCCAACGCGGCGACGGTGCTCATCGGCACCAAAGTCGGCGAAGGGGATCTGGAGAGCGCCTACCAGCGCGGCATCCGACTCGTTTACCTCGTCAGCGCGTTCACCGGTTTCGTCTGCCTCACCCTTGTTCTTGTGCACACGCCGTTGCTTCACGCCATGGGACTTGGGGAGATTTCATTCCGCTATGGAAGCGGGATGCTTTACATCTTCAGTCTCGTCGCGTTGCTTCGTATGGGGAATTGGGCGCAAAACGATACATTCCGTTCCGCGGGAGATCCCGCATTCGGCTCGATCATGGAGATCACATTCATGTATCTGTTGGTGCTTCCCACCGTATACTACGCTGGGATTGTGCGGGGAGTGCCGTTCCTTCTCCTGTTCGCCCTCTGCTATATCGACGAACCCATACGATACATCATCATGCAACGGCACCTGTATTCGGGCAAATGGATCAAACCGGTTTCTTTGGTAGGAAAAGAAAAACTGGCGGAATTCAGAAAAATGCACGAGTTGGTGTGAACATGCCGATGCGCATTGGAAAGTTCGTAGAGCGAGCCGCCGTTCCACTTTGCCGGTTTTGTGCGCATCAGCCCGTCATCGCAGAGGCTTTTGACGAACTGGGAATCAATATCGCAAAGAGTTTCCCGTCAGTCTCACGCAACAACGTCTGCAAATACGACGGCTAAAACGGATTCTCCCAAGGTGGAAAGCAAAGCGTTTTCCCGCATTGTGGCATCGTTCATTTTGTCCCTGCCCCTTGCCCGGTCACCTTCACAAATACGGTTCGCGTACGGCAACCGTCATACTCTGCAAAATATACGCCCTGCCACACGCCAAGGAGCAACGAACCGTGATGGATGATAACCGTTTCCGAACATCCCATCATCGAAGCTTTCAGATGAGCCGCCGAGTTCCCTTCGCCATGAAGATAACCGTCTTCCCACGGAACGATCTTTCCCAACTCCTTGATGAAATCTTTTTGGACGTCGGGATCAGCATTCTCGTTTATCGTTATGCCGGCTGTCGTGTGGGGAACGAATACCACGCATAGTCCGGCCTGGATACCGCTTTTCCTGACAATATCCTGAACCGTTGCGGTGATGTCCACCATTTCCGTATGCCTGTCCGTCGTCAGATCGAACCGGTATAACCCATCTCCCATGTCCTCAATCATTTTCTTCATCCTCCGTCGTCACCCGTCGTACATAAGAAAAATCCCCTTCTCCGATTTTCCGTCTCATGGTGGCACCCGTTTCTCTTCATACTGCCAAACCAACGGAATCGAGCGAATACGTACCGCAAAAGCAACTTGTTTGTTATCCGTTCAATCCCGTCATCCCCAAGTTCCATTATCGTAAAAAAACGCTCCTTACATAAAAACGTTTACCCTCGTCAACGCAGGAGAAGATGACTTCGATATACGACGCTACGTCAGAGAGGAATTTTCCCTTTGATCCAACACTCCGGTCAATATGCCAAAACAGGACGCCCCCGAACGAAATGAAACTTTCTATCGAACCTCTATTCCTTCCCCCTGCCCTTTAATTATGGGTTCCATCTCTTTTTGCGTCAACAAAAGCAACCGTGGCACAACAGGTCCGGCTTTCTTGACATCACAGAAAAATTGACCTATGTGCCAGTCACGGTTGTCCGTATGAAAACGACCAAGATGGAAGTAAAGGGTATCATATCCAACACCTATGATACTTCCTGATTTCAACAGCGACAAATGTGGTTTTTCTCTTGTTTTCTTATAGAATAACGACTTGTCATTTTTTTGTTGCATCTCCGAATCGGGCTGGACATTCTGCAAACCAAGTGTTCTCTTCTGATCCCGACGGCTCTTCACGCTTTCCGGAAAAACAATCCCAAGAGCTGAAAATCGGATTTCCACCGAACCAGAAGATAGTTTTCCGTACCTTCATTCAACTCAGCCTATCACGGCAAAGAACCTCATCATGGCGGTAAAATCAAGGTTGATGGACAAAAAGCATCGTCAGGAAGCATCACGCGAGGAAAGGATTTGTATCTGTGTATGGGGAAATATAACAAAACGCCTCACTATTTATATCTCGACGCCTGCAGAAAGGACATCATGAGCCTCATCGACATGCAAACCAACACGGATCATCCACTCCCCGGAAAGCGTTTCGCGCCTGCCGTCTTTCCTGACGACGGTAAATCGCTCCTTATTTATATGGAGCGACAATCGCCGTTTCTCTCCTGAATCCAATCTAACCCTGGAAAATCCCGCCAAAAACGGATGGAGAGGAATATCGTTATCCCGAGCGGTCAGTGTTACGAACACGATCGCATCTCCTGCCATCTTACCGATATTCGCAACCATAAGGCCTACATCCACTCCATCGCCGGTCGGCTCCGCTCGAAGATCGGAACAGGCAAACTCCGTGTAACTGAGCCCATGTCCGAACGGATACAATGTCTTGCCTTGATAATATCGATACGTCCGGTTTTTCATCGAATAATCCTCGAATGCGGGAAGTTCGGCATCCGACCGGTAAAACGTCACCGGCAGATGACCGGAAGGATTGACAGCCCCCACGAGCACTTCCGCCAAGGCTGTTCCTCCGGCTTGACCGGGATACCATGTCGCCAAAACGGCCTGCACGTTGTCATATAATCTCGTCTCAGGATCGATACTGCTTCCCGCCGACAGGACGACGACAATCGGTTTTCCCGTTTCCGCAACGCACTTGAGAAGTCTGCGCTGGCAGGAGGGAAGCGTAAGCCCTTTGTCGCCGGCAAGTCCTCCGTTGCCATCATCGTGCATCTCACCTTCCACTGTCTCGTCCAACCCGAGAAACAAAAGGACCAAAT
>JBAXYP010000197.1:0-4360 GCA_041670725.1 Sphaerochaetaceae bacterium | reverse complement strand
CGTTCGGGCCGATGATGGCGACCCTTTCCCCTTCCTTCACCGAAAGGGAAACATGGTCGAGCGCGGCGACCGTCTCCCCGTATCTGACGGAAAGGTCCCTCACTTCCAATGCATTCATTTCACAGCATCCCTGAAAGCTTGCGCCATGCGTTTGAGGTTTCCGAGATAGTCTTCGGAAAGCGGTTCCAATTGAATCGTCACACCGCCGATCTCCTCGGCGAATGCCTTACTCTGCCTGCTGTCAATCTCCGCTTGGTAAAACACTACTTTGCTGCCGTTCCGTTTCGCCAAGTCAACCATTTCGGACAGATGCCGCGGCGTTGCCTCCTTTCCCTCCTCCTCCAGCGCGTACTGCGTGAGCCCGTACTCGTCGGCGAAGTATCCGAAGGCGGGATGAAAGACGATGAATCCCGTCCCCTCGATCCCTTTCAGGCTCTCGCGTATCTCCTTGTCCGCCGCCTCCAGTTGCCCTTTGTAGGCAGTCGCGTTCGCGGCGAAGAACGCCTTCCTGTCCGGCATCAGACGAGTCGCTTCTTCGGTGATGACATCGATCATCACCGCAACTCGCCTCACCGAAAGCCAGATATGCGGATCGCGTTCGTTTCCCAGCTTCAAGTCGGGATAGACGGCGCTGACCTTCTCATGAAGGTCCACGATGGGAGCGGTGACGGACGGAAGCACCGCTTTCTCAGCGGGAACGCCGATGGAAAAATACAATTCGGCCTTTTCCACCGCGGCTTTCTGCTTGACGGTCGGTTCGTACGTTTCCGGGCTTGATCCCGGAGGAATCATCACCTGTACGTCGAACGCATCGCCGCAGACAGCTTTGACGAACGTCTCTTCCGGCACGATGGTAACGGCGACGACGGGTCTTTCATTCTGCATGACTTCCGCCTCTCCGGACGCACCGAGGGGGAGGACGCACAGAAGACTCACCAAAACAATCTCTACTGAATGTTTCACAAACACCTCACAATTTGCAAACTTTTTGCAAATTGCAATGTATCACCCTCTTCCGTACTTGTCAATGCTTCCCGTCAAGCTTCCGCTGGCAATCCTGGCATATCCCGTACAGAACGGTATCGTCGCAGGAAAGGGAAAATCCGTGGTGCAACTTGATATGTTCGGTGAACTCCCGCATCTGTTCGCAGTCGAGATGAATCACTTTGCCGCATATGGTGCATTTCAGATGAAGATGGTGATGGCAAGCCTCTTCACGGGGCAATTGATAACTCGCCTTGGTGTTTCCCGTCCCCGCAAACTGGAGCAACGTCCCTTCCTCCACCATACGCTCTATATTCCGGTAGATGGTGGAAAGGTCTATGCCGGGCAACGCACCGTGGAGTTCCTCCACCGTCACGGGACTCGAGCTGTCCTGAAGGAACCGGGTGATCCTGCAACGCGTTTTCGTCTGGTATTCGCTTTTCGCCATGCATCCACTGTACCACGTTTCCCTCCACCTGTCTTGCCGTCCTGTCCCTTTTTCTTTACTCTCTATGGTATGAACGTGTTGTTTTTGGGGGAGATCGTAGGCAAGCCCGGCATCTTCACCGTCAAGCACCTGAAGGAACTCAGGGAAAAGAAGGCGATCGACTTGGTGATCGCAAACGGAGAAGGAACGACCAACGGTTTTGGTCTGGGCAAAGCTCATTCGATGCAACTTTCCAAGCTCGGCGTCGATATTCTTACCGGCGGGGAAAAAATCTACTACAAACTGGATATGGTCGATTTTCTTCCCAAAGCACCATGGATCCTCCGACCGGCAAACTATCCGATGGGCAATCCCGGAAGGGGCGTCAGAACGCTTGAAGTCGGAGGGAAAACCGTCATGATCATCAACCTGTTGGGGACAAGCGGTTTCACGAAAGTCCATCTGAACAATCCGTTCGCACTGGCCAAACTGTTGGTGGACAAGGCTCACGCGGAAATGCAGGACCCAATCATTCTCGTCCAGTTCCACGCGGCGACCACCGCCGAAAAACAGACGATGGGATACCTGCTTGACGGCAAAGTGGCGGCCGTCATCGGAACGCATACCAAAGTGCTCTCCGCGGATGCTCACCTTCTTCCCGGAGGGACGGCCTACATGACCGACAACGGACGTTGCGGGTCGACCTGTTCCGTCGGAGGTTTCGCCACCGACGTGGAACTCCGCAAATATCTGACGGGAATCCCGGAACGATCTCACGAGAATTGGGATTCCTTGGAACTGCAGGGCGCGCTCGTTTCCGTTGACAACGGGAAACCGGCATCCATCGAGACGATACGGTATCCGGTGACGAAAGCCGAAGAGGAGAAGTAACATATGGATGAACATGTCATTGTGGAGAAAGTGCTCTCCCCCACCAAAGTGATGGTGGTGTGCTCCACTACGGCCTGTACGGCATGCAAAGGCGAGATGTTCTGCACCAACAAAGGAAGAAGTTTTGAAGCGAGCAAGGATCGTTCCCTGCACCTCGAGCCGGGCGATCCCGTGGAAGTACATCTGAAGACGGGACGGACCATCGCGAGTTCGTTCTTCACCCTGATCTTCCCCCTCCTGTTTTTCCCCGTGGTTTTTTTCATCCTCAGCAAACTTGGCGCAAGCGAAATGGCATCCCTCCTCGGAGGGCTTGGCGGCATCGCCATCGGATTTCTCATCGTGTATGTCTATTTCAAAGCCGCCCATGACAAGTACTTGCCTTCCGTCACCTTGAGCGGACAGTGAATTCGCTGGACGAGCATTTCGTTTCCCTACTATACTGGAAACCATGAAATGGTGTGCACCGGTGTTGTTTTCCATCATTCTTCTCGTTTCCTGTTCCTACGGATCCGACACTGACCAAAAAACGGGGGAGACCGAAGAGCGTCCCACGATGATCCTGAAAGGCGCTACGTACGTCGCCTCGATCGGGGAGGGGGAACCCATCACGGTAACCGCCGACAGAATCACCATTGACGAGAAGGCCGACACTGCGGTCATCGAAGGTTTTTCGTTCAGCCAAAAGGACGGCGACGGAAACATCGATCTGTATGGAAACGGAGGCAAAGCCGTAGTGAATACGAAAAACCACGATGTGACGCTGAGCGGGGAAGTCGTCATTCACAAAAAGGACGACGATTTTGAAATCCACGCTTCCACCATGCAGTGGGACAACAAGGAAAAGACGCTTAAAAGCGGAGAAGACGACATCGTCGACATCCGTTTTGACGGGGCGAATACCATCAAAGGGAGAGGTTTCTTCGGAAACATGAAAACCAATACATACGAATTCGGTCAGATGATCCAAGGAGCGGTGTATCCATGAAACATGTTCGTCTTCTTCTCCCGATGCTGCTCCTTCTCTTCTCGTTCCCCATCTTCTGTGAGGAGATTACCTTCGAGGGCGGATACACAAAAATGACCACAAAGGACGGCAAAAAGGAAATCGTTCTCAGCGGGGGGGCCGAAGTCACTACCTCCTCCCTGAAGCTCGCCGCGCAAAACATCACCCTCGGCGGAACGGATTACGACGTCATCACCCTGTCGGGGAACGTCACGGTAACCGACGAACAAAAAGGATTGACCGTCAGAAGCCCGTCGATCGAATACGTCCGTTCCACAGGAACGATTACCATCCAAGGCTGGGTGGAAATAGAAGACACGTCCAATGCGATCTCAGCATCCGCGGGAGGTCTCCTGTACGACATGAACAAAGGAACCATGAAAATGCAGGCCCACGTCAGGTTGCTCAGGGCGGCAAGCAAAGGCGTCATGACCTGTACATGCGACGAACTGTCCTACGACAGGGAGAAAAAAACATTGGAACTCACCGGAAGCGCCGTGATCGACTGGCAAGGAGATCTTTATCAGGCACACGTCATCTCAGTGGATTTGGACAGCGAAAACATCGTTCTGGAAGGTGCGATCCAAGGTACCGTCCATGGCTAGCAGACTTGAACTTCTTCACCTCGCAAAAACATACGGCAAGAAAACAGTGGTGAAGGACATTTCCTTCTCAATGGACGCGGGCGAGATCGTGGGATTGCTCGGCCCCAACGGAGCGGGGAAAACCACTACGTTCTACATGGTCGTCGGTTTCATCAGGGGCGACGGGGGACGGATTATTCTCGATGGGGAGGACATTACGGGATTGCCGATGTACAAGCGGTCCCGCCGCGGTCTTTCCTACCTTCCCCAGGAGCCATCCATCTTCCGCAAACTCTCCGTAGAGGACAATATCCGACTCGTCGTGCAGACTCGCGACGACCTCACGCACGAAGCGCAGGAGACGGAGGTCAAAACGTTGATGGACGAATTCGGCATTACCGCCCTTCGTCTTCAAAAGGGATACACACTCTCCGGCGGAGAGCGACGAAGGACGGAAATCGCAAGGGCATT
>JBAXYP010000196.1:0-4388 GCA_041670725.1 Sphaerochaetaceae bacterium | reverse complement strand
TCTTCCGTATCGGGACGATACCAGTGACGGGAATCCGTGGTTTGCCGTCCGGCGTCAACCGGCAATGGATCCAAAGGCGATTCTCCGGCAGGCGAAGGCTCTGAAAGCCCATTACGGATTCAGGGACTTCAAATTGAAAGGCGGCGTCCTTGACGGTGAGACGGAGATGGAGACCGTTGCGCTTCTTGCAAAGAATTTCCCCGATGCGCGCATCAATATCGACCCCAATGGTTCATGGAAGCTTGCCGATGCCATCCGACTCTGCAAGGGAAGCGCTCTGACGTATGCGGAGGATCCGTGCGGAACGGAAGCGGGATATAGCGGTCGTGAGACAATGGCGGAGTTCAAGGAGGCCACCGGGATTCCGACGGCGACGAACATGATCGCTACCGATTGGCGGCAGTTCAAGCATTCCGTCGTTGAGAAATCCGTCGACATCGTTCTTGCCGACCCCCATTTCTGGGGTATGGCGGGTTCTGTGAGAATCGGGCAGGTGCTCAACGACTGGAATCTTACCTGGGGGTCCCATTCAAACAATCATTTCGATATTTCTCTGGCCATTTTCGCCCAGTGCGCTGCGGCGGCCCCGGGAAACATCACAGCGCTGGACACCCATTGGATCTGGCAAGACGGGCAATATCTGACGAAAAACCCGTACCAGATCAAGGGCGGGAAGATTCATGTTTCGGATGCTCCCGGCTTCGGCTTGGAGCTTGATATGGATGCGGTCATGAAGGCGAACGAGTTGTACAAGAAACTGGGCAGCGGCGATCGCAATGACGCGGTGTACATGCAGTATCTGATTCCGGGTTGGAAGTTCGACTCGAAACGACCTTGCATGGTTCGATGAAAATCAATATGTGCATGGAGGCATAATGATGAAAATTGCGTTTATCGGACTTGGAGTGATGGGCAAACCCATGGTAAGGAACCTGCTGAAGCACGGCAACGAAGTGTGGGTGTACGACCTGAAGAAAGAGAATATCGATGCGGTGACGAAAGACGGGGCGAAAGCCGGGACAAGTAATGCGGATATTGTGGGGAAGTGCCCCCTGATCATTACGATGTTGCCGAATTCGCCGCAAGTCGAGGCGGTGGTGCTCGGCAAAGACGGACTTCTGGAGCATGTCAGACCGGGTTCCGTGTTGATCGACATGAGTTCGATCGCACCGGCTGCAAGCCAAAAGGTGAGTGCGGAATGCGTGAAGAAGGGAGTGAAGATGCTCGATGCGCCGGTTTCCGGAGGAGAACCGAAGGCGGTGGACGGTACGCTGGCGATCATGGTCGGCGGAGAGAGGACGTTGTACGACGCATATAAGGATCTGCTTCTGCAAATGGGCGCAAGCGCCGTGTATTGCGGTCCGATCGGAGCGGGAAACACGACGAAGCTTGCCAACCAGATCATCGTGGCGGTGAACATCGCCGCATGCGCTGAGGCGTTCACGATGGTGAAAAAAGCCGGACTCGATCCCGATCTGGTCTTTCAGGCTATCAAGGGCGGTCTTGCGGGAAGCACGGTGATGAACGCCAAGGTGCCGATGATGGTGGCCTCCGACTTCAAGCCCGGGTTTAGGATCGACTTGCACATTAAGGATTTGAACAACGCACTGCAAACGGGTCACGAAGTCGGTTCTCCGCTGCCGTTGACGGCGGAGGTTCAGGAGATGTTCGAGACGTTGCACGCCGACGGGTTCGGCACCGACGATCATAGCGCGCTTGCCAAGTACTACGCCAAGGTATCCGGCACAAAAATCGGCAAGTGAGGTGATGGGAATGGACACCGATTTCATCAAAGGAATTGTCCCGCCCATCGTCACCCCGATGACGAAAGACGAGAGGATTGACGAGAGGAATCTCCGCCGGCAGGTCGATTTCATGATCGACGGCGGGATATCCGGAGTGCTCGTCTGTGGGTCGAACGGGGAGTTTTATATGCTCGAGGAAGATGAGATGGAGAAGATCCTCGCCATCGTCCTCGATCAGGTCGGCGGGAGAATCCCCGTTTTCATGGGAATCGGTTCGATACGCACGTCAAAATGCGTGCGTATCGCGAAGATGGCCCGGAGGCGGGGAGTCCAGGGCATTTCCGTCTTGCAACCGATGTTTATCAAACCCAATGATGCCGAACTGAGGCTCCATTTTGAGACGATCGCCAGAAGTGTTCCCGATACGCCTGTTTTGCTGTACAACAACCCGGGACGGACAGGCTATGGGATGAGTCAGGATCTGGTCCACTATCTTGTCCACAACGTGTCGAACATCGTCGGCATGAAAGACAGTTCGGGGGATTTGACCCAGACCGAGGAGTTTGTGCGCCGTAACAGTGATGTGGGGTTCAAGGTCCTTTGCGGAAAAGACACGTTGGTATACGCCGGTCTTGCCATTGGGTGTTGCGGAGCTGTTTGTTCGACGGCGAATTTTGTGCCCGGGCTCGTTTGTTCCATCTACCGGCGTTTTTTCGCCGGCGATTTGAAGGGCGCGCTTGAAGCGCAGTATAAGCTCAACCCGATTCGCCTCCAAATGGATAAGTCGACGTTTCCAGTGGCAACGAAAGACTATGCGAATCTCCTCTCCATTGCGGTGGGGGACCCGATTCTCCCGACGTTGCCTTCGAATGAGCAGCAGATAGAGGGTTTGAAGGCTCAATTGCTTTCCGCGTGCTACCTTACATAACGGGACTATTCGAAAGAAAAGCCGTACCGATTGAGAACGATCGATACGGCTTTTCTCTTTCCAAAAGGAAATCGTCACACGTTGAACGCGGAGAACACGTGCATCAGGTTGTCCATCGTCTTCTCCATATCCCCCTTGGCACGGAGTTTCGACTCCTTGTAGGGAATTGCCAGACGGTTGATGGAGAAGATGCCGGTAACCCCCTCGTCGTAGGCGCCCTCGACGTCGTCCCCGATGTCTCCGACGATCGCCATGACGGGAACGTGGTGACGTTTCGCCGCACGAGCCACGCCGATGACCACTTTCCCTCTCAACGACTGCCCGTCGATTTTCCCTTCCCCGGTGAACACCATGTCCGCTTTTTCCATCAGCGTGTCGAAATGGACAGCATCCAGGATCGTCTCGATGCCCATCTGGAGCGTAGCGCCGAAAAACGCTTTCATTCCTCCGCCCATCCCCCCTGCGGCACCGCTTCCCGGCACCGACTGGATATCGAGGTTCAATTGATCCTTGATGACGCCGGCAAGACTTACCAGATTGTAGTCCAGCGTCTCTACCATACGGGAGTCCGCGCCTTTCTGAGGAGCGAACACGTATGCCGCGCCGTTCCTTCCGTAGAATGGGTTGTCGATATCGCACATCGCCGTCACCGATACTTCATGCAGTATCGGATCCATCGTTGACAAGTCGATGTCCCTGACAAGATGCATCGTCCCGCCGACCGGAACGAATTTTTTCCCGTCTTTATCGAGAAACGTTACGCCGCATGCGGCGGCGCATCCGCATCCGCCATCATTGGTGGACGAACCGCCCAACCCCATGATGATTTTTTTGCATCCGTGCCGTGCCGCGTCCAGCATCAGTTGCCCGACTCCGAATGTCGTCGTTCTGTCCGGATGTTTGTCCTCCCCAACCAAGGCGAAGCCTGAGGTCGCAGCCATCTCCATGACGGCGGTCCCGTCGGGGAGGATGCCGTAAAAACCCTCCATAGGCTTTCCGTACGGTCCTTTGACTCCCGCCACGAAGATCTTTTGCCCACCGATTGCCTGAAGAAACGCGTCCACGCTTCCTTCTCCTCCGTCAGCGACGGGGATGCTCTGGATTTTCGCATCGGGATAAAACCGGGTGATCGACTTTGTCATGATCGCACAGATTTCCGCCGAACTCATCGTCCCCTTGAACTTATCGGGGATCAATACAATGTTTTTCATGTGGTTTTCCTCTTTCTCAGATTGCGCCGCTGTTGTACCCCAGCATGTAGCTGATCTTCTTCGATGTTTCCAGAAGCATCGGGATCGTAGCCTCGACTTCGTCGGAGCTCATGTTGCTTTGCAATGCGGACAGGCTGATCGCCGCAACAATTTTCCCGGTCTTGTCCCTGATGGGCACGGCGTTGCAATTGTCGTCGACGACGAATTCCTGCCGGTCGCGGGAGACCTGCTCTTTGCGGATTTTCGCAAGCTCCTGTTTCAGCGCCTCAGCAGTAGTGATGGTGTTTTCCGTATAACTTTTCAGCCCTTTGATTTTGATCAGACGATCGAGATCTTCTTCCTGAAACTCGCTGACCAGCATTTTCCCCAGTCCCGATGCATGGAACGGAAGCGTTTTCCCCGGCGTGAAATACGTTCGGGGGAGCGTGAGGCTGTCGATTCTGTCGACCACCACAATATCCGTGTCGTACATGACCGCCAGGTTGAGATTCGCTTTCTTGTACT
>JBAXYP010000195.1:0-4395 GCA_041670725.1 Sphaerochaetaceae bacterium | reverse complement strand
AGACGAAGCTCGTTGCCATCGCACGCAAAGTTCCTGCAGAACGGATTGTTGATGCGGCGCAAGCGCTTTTTGACGGTGGCATACGGAATATTGAGATAACCTTCAACCAAGCGTCTCCCTCATGCATTGAGGATGCGTCCGCTTCCATCGGTGCGGTGAAGAAAGCGATGGAGGGGAGAATGCTCGTAGGTGCGGGAACGGTATTATCCGTCGAACAGGCCGAAGCGGCGTATGAAGCGGGAGCGGATTTCGTCCTCTCTCCCGATACCAATATCAAGGTAATCGCTGAAGTGAAGCGTTTGGGGATGGTTTCCGTGCCGGGGGCGTTGACGCCGAGTGAGATTATGGCGGCGTGGAACGCAGGGGCGGACATCGTCAAGATGTTTCCCGCCGGGTTGTTCGGACTGCCGTACCTGAAGGCCATAAGGGGCCCCATCAACCAAGTGCCTTTGATGGCGGTCGGGGGAGTCGGGGAGGAGAACGTGAAGGAATTTCTGGAGAACGGGTTCTGTTCATGCGGCATCGGCTCAAATCTGGTCCGCAACGATCTGATTCTCTCCGGTTCGTACCGGCAACTTGCGGATCTTGCAAAACAGTTCGTCGACGCGGCGAAGTGAGGTGGATAATGGGAAAAATCGTAACATTCGGCGAGATCATGATGCGACTCAATCCGCAAGGGTATCTTAGACTGGAGCAGGCGGATCGTTTTTTTGCGACCTACGCGGGGGCTGAAGCGTCCGTGACGGTATCGCTTTCCAACTATGGCGATCAGGCGTCATTCGTTTCGAAAGTGCCTGATAATCCGATAGGACAGAACGCCGTCAACGCCCTCCGCCATTTCGGCGTCGACACTTCGATGGTTCTCCGTGGCGGGGAACGTCTGGGGATTTATTTTGTGGAGAAAGGGGACAGTCAGCGACCGAGCAGGGTGTTTTACGACAGAAAATACTCGTCGCTTGCGACCGCGGATGCAACGGAATTTGACTGGCATGCCGTTTTTTGTGGTGCAAGCTGGTTTCATTTCACCGGAATCACCCCCGCATTGAGCGAGGAGATGTCCAAGGCGTGTTTTGATGCATGTCGTACCGCGAAGGAAATGGGGCTCATGGTCAGTTGCGACCTGAACTACCGAAATAAACTGTGGAGCAAGGAGAGCGCGGGTGAGACGATGAGCCGTCTCGTACCGTTCGTCGACGTGTTGATCGCCAACGAGGAGGATGCCGCCGATGTCTTCGGGATCAAGGCGAAAGGCACCGATGTGCGAACGGGGGAGATCGACAAGAACGGCTACGTTGATGTCGCCAGGCGCCTTCAGGATCGTTTCGGATGCAAAAGCATCGCATTCACCCTTCGCGGCTCGCTTTCGGCGAGCGACAATACCTGGGGCGGAATGCTGTATGCGGACGATAAGGCATATTTCTCAAAAACCTATTTGATTCACTTGGTGGACAGGGTTGGGGGAGGAGACAGTTTCGGAGCGGGGTTGATTCATGCGATCACGGCCGGGCTTCCTTCACAGGATGCGATCGAATTCGCCGTCGCAGCGTCCTGTCTGAAACAGACCATCGAGAACGATTTCAACCTGGTTTCCATCGATGAGGTCGAGCGTTTGGCGCGGGGCGACGCTTGCGGCCGCGTGCAACGGTGAAGCCGATGACCCTGCATAATCCCACGTACCGCGTCGTGAAGATACTGAACGCCGTATCAGAACGAAACGGAAGCCTTTCGTTAAGCTCGATCGCCAAGGTCTGCGGCATTCCCGTCGGAACCATCCTCCCTATCCTCAGGACCTTGTGTGAGGCGGGATATCTTTCCTGCGATCCCGAGACGAAAACCTATGCGATCGGTATCCGATGTTTTCTCACCGGCACCGCGTTCACGCGTTCCTCTTCGTCGTACGAAGGCGTTTCCGCCGTCGTGAGGATGATAACCGACAGAACGATGGAGACCGCCCAATACGGGCTCTTGGAAGGAGGAAACGTGCTGTATGTCGCGAAAAGCGAGTCGCCTCAACCGGTCAGAATGTACGCCGCGATCGGCAGGACGCTTCCCGCATACGGGACGGCCATCGGCAAAGCGTTGCTTTCCGGTTTGGAAAACGAGCGGGTACGGGAGTTGTATTCCCAAGGACTTGCCCCTTTGACAGAACATACCATTACGCGTTTTGATGAGCTTTTTCTGCAACTGGATCAAATACGGAATGGCGGTTTTGCAGAAGAATGCGAGGAATCGAATCTCGGCATCCGATGTCTTGCCATGCCGGTCCATGACCGAGGCGGAAAGGTCGTGGGGGCTGTCAGCGTCGTCATTCCTTTGTTTCGGTTCTCTGAGCAGAAGGCCATTCAGATAAAAGACGCACTCCGTGCGGCAAGCAAGAATATAGAGGCGATGATTCCCCTGATGGTGTCGTAAGCTTAACGGGGAGTGAGCTCTTTTCGATTATCGGAATAACGTCCATTGCCGAATTTGATTTTTGTCCGGAACGTGAATGCGTGAGGGGTACGAGCATATATTCATTATGCTGATTCCCGTTTTTTTGTAAAAAAGATTTTTGTTGCTTTCTTGATGTTCCGAACCTACAATGGCGGGGTATGCATAAGGGAGGGATTTCATGGAAGAGAAAAAGAAACGGTTCATGGGATGGTATTTCGGTTTCAACTTGTTGTACCGGATTCTCATCGGACTTGTCGCTGGTGCGGTGCTCGGCATTATCTTCAAGGATAAGATTCTCTGGATCGCGCCTTTTGGGGATTTGTTTGTTCGCTTGCTGAAAATGATCGTCATGCCCATTATGATCGCCACGTTGGTGACCGGTGCCGCTTCGATCAGTCCGGCGAAACTGGGAAAGATCGGAATCCGTGTGGTCGGATTGTACCTCGTTACCAGTGCGTTCGCCGTCTGCATCGGTTTGTTAGTCGGTTCCATCTTCAAGCCGTCCGCAGCTCTTGCGGCCGACACCATCGCAAAGGCCGGCGCGAAAGCGGCGTCCCATGTGTCGGTAAGTCAGACGTTGCTGAACATCGTTCCGACAAACCCGTTCGACGCGATGGTCAAAGGGGACGTACTTCCCGTCATTTTCTTTGCGATCCTGTTCGGCATCGGCGTTTCCTATCTGCAGATCAGCGAGGATGACCGGATGAAGAAAAGCGGCGAGACGTTACTTCGTTTCTTCGACGGTGTCTCTTCCGTCATGACAAAGATGGTCAACGGCATCATGCAGTACGCGCCGATCGGCGTTCTTGCCCTGATCGCCACCGTATTCGCGAAACAGGGAGCAAAGGCTTTCACCGCCCTCGGTATGGTCACGCTCACCGCGTTGTGCGGCGATATCCTCCATATCCTGCTGATCTACATGGGAATGGTCGCTTTGTTCGGACTGAGCCCGATCCGCTTCTGGAAAGAGGCGAAGAATCCGTTCATCACCGGTCTCGTCACTCGTTCTTCCTACGGAACGCTTCCTGTCTCGATGCAGGCGGCGAAGAACCTGGGCGTCCCCAAGGAAGTATACAGTTTTTCATTGCCGCTCGGCGCAACGATCAACATGGACGGGACAGCCATTTATGAAGGCGTGTGCGCGATTTTCATCAGTCTGTCCGCTACGGGCACGATGCTGACCGGATCCCAGATGGGCACCGTCATTTTGACGGCTACGTTGGCATCCATCGGCACGGCTGGGGTTCCTGGTGCAGGAGCCATCATGCTGTTGATGGTGCTTGAATCCATTGGTCTGAAGGTTGAGGCCGGAACGGCAGTCGCGGGAGCGTATGCGATGATTCTTGGCATTGATGCCATTCTGGACATGGGACGTACGTCCCTGAACGTCACCGGCGATGTTGCATGCACGACTTGTATCTCGAAGCAAATGAATCTGCTTGACATGGATTATTGGAAATAACGAATTTTCTGCGGCGGGCGGATCCGTCCGCCGCATCAATCATTCACGCTTGTTTTTTCCATGCCGCTCACGATGGCTGGAAATGATTGCGATGACAACGTAACAGATCCCATAACAAACCAAATAGGGAAGGATGCCCTGTTCCCATCCCAAAACACCAAGTACCAGATACAGGATAAAAGCTACGCCAGCCGAGATAGTGGCGATTCGTTCGTGGTGCATGGTCGGCATTTCGTTCATATGTTCACCATAGCACGATCGGAGGACTGCGAAAAGCATATCCTCCTTTTTCCGTGCATCGCCCCCGAATGAAATGCACATGAATAATTATTTGATGAAATGTTGGCGAGTGGTAAAAAGAAATGACCGCTTAATTGATTCTTTGTTTTCTTCATTGGCATGCCTCCAACAGCTTGCTGTCGAGACCCGTAAGTCCGGACGCTTTTCTGAAGGACGCAGCGTTGGAGTGGAGTTGCCGGGAATCCTCCTGTGGTGGGTGT
>JBAXYP010000194.1:0-4398 GCA_041670725.1 Sphaerochaetaceae bacterium | reverse complement strand
ATCAACCTGCGGCAGATTCCCGCTCTGTTTCCATAAGATGGCGCCCGTCAAATCCAACAATACGACACGATAGTGCGACGGTTGGATATCGAATCCCACAACGCATCCGAACGACGGATTGAGGCGCAGGGTGATGGGTTTCCGCCCTCCGCGGGACATGCCGTCTCCCGTCTCCCCTTCATAGACGACGTTCTCTTCCAGCAACGTAGAAATGATTGACGTCACGGTGGAACGGTACAAATCAAGCTGGCGAGCTATTTCCACCCTGCTGATACCCGGATTCTTCCAGATCATTTGGCTCACCAACGCGATGTTCGCGTTCTTCTGGTAATTGTTATTGTTTATTCGCATGACTTATCCTATACTAAGAAAAAGCATTGGAGAGATTTGTTCGTACCTTGTACAAACTAATGTACACCCTGTTATTTTGCCTGTCAACAGAAACTTTCTTCGCCACGGAGGCGTACAATGATTCCTTATATATATCAAGTTCCCGCCCATGATCTTCTCTTTCCTACGCCGAAAAGCATTGAAGAAAAAGAAGGGCTCCTCAAACTGCACCTTGGGAGCGCGTACGCGATCGACGAGAAGTTCAAGACGCTTTCCCCTCTTTTGGAATCGCAACTGGGACTTAACGAGGGATGCGAGGACGTGCTCCTTACCGTCTCTTCCGTTCCGTTGCCCACAGAGGCGTACACGCTTTCCGTCAACAAAGAGCAGGTCGTGGCCAAGGCGAGCGACATCCACGGCATGTTCAACGCAATACAAACGCTCAGACAACTGTATCTGGCCAATGACGGACTGATCCCCTGTTGCCGGATCGAAGACGAACCGGCATTCCCGTGGAGAGGCTTTATGCTGGACTGTTCACGCCATTTCTTCCAAGTGGAAGAGATCGAGAAACTGATCGACGTCGCGGCGATGCACCATCTGAACGTTTTCCACTGGCACCTGACCGACGACCAGGGATGGAGGTTCCCCGTTGATGGGTATCCGAAACTGGAGACAATCGCAGGCAAACGCATCGATCATTCGTATGCGGACGGAAGAACCTATGACGGCTTTTACAGCAAGGACGACATCCGCAAAATCGTACGGTTTGCAACCGAAAGGATGGTGACGGTCGTCCCCGAAATCGAGTGTCCGGGACACGCCAGCGCGTTGCTCGCCGCATATCCCGAGTTGGGATGTACCGGCGGCCCCTATCACGTACGCGATGAGTGGGGAGTATTTCCCGAAGTGATGTGTCCCGGTGAGGATAAGGCATTTACCTTCATGGAAACGGCGTTGGACAGCATCTGCCAGCTTT
Source organism: Sphaerochaetaceae bacterium (assembly GCA_041670725.1). GTDB lineage: Bacteria > Spirochaetota > Spirochaetia > Sphaerochaetales > Sphaerochaetaceae > RUG023. The sequence continues at coordinate 3,089 of JBAXYP010000194.1, read as the reverse complement.
TTCCCGGACCGTACGTCCATATCGGGGGGGATGAATGTCCACACCTCTCGTGGAAAACCTGTCCGAAATGCCGGAAACGGATGAAGGACGAACATATCGCAAACGAAGACGAACTTCAAGGGTGGTTCACCGCAAAAATCGCGAAGATGGTCCATGACCGGGGCAAACAGTGCATCGGATGGGATGAAGTATGGGAATTCGCCGACAAGGACAAGTTGCCGGAAGATCTGATCATCATGTCGTGGAGAGGGGCGGAAGGCGGGATCTCGGCGGCGAGGCAAGGGCACAGGGTGATCATGTGTCCCAACACCGAAGGTGTGTATCTGGATTACCGACACACGGATGACCCCAACGAAATGGGAAACATCGGAGTCTCCACCATCAGCCAGCTCGCATGTTTCAATCCATGCAAGGACGAAATCGATTCCGCGTTGGTACTGGGAGCCCAGGGAAATCTATGGACGGAGAAAGTTTCGTTCGGACGCGAAGCGGAGTATATGCTTTACCCCCGTCTCGCCGTTCTCGCCGAACGGCTCTGGCAACCGCAAAAACCCGAAGGACTGATTGACAAACTATCCTGGGAATACAAAAAACTGGACAAGCTCGACGTATTGTGCTACCGCGGTCCGATGGAATGAAACGATAGGAAAACCGCCTTCCACGGAAGAGAGGCAAGCCTGTTATTGTTCCCGGTATTTCGTCTGCATCAGATGGCGCTCGCCATCGCGATACACCAATGTGTTGAAACCGACACGCGTGACCAACTCCCCGCCCACTTTGTCGGCAAGCTGGCGACTGAGCGCTTCGACGTCTTCCTTGTGTGCGAGGAAACGAATCTTCACCAATTCCTGCGCCTTCAGCGCCATGTCGAGATGCGCGGCGACACTCTCGTCATAACCGTTCTTCCCCACCATCACAACAGGAGAAAGCGTCTGTCCATAATTCCGTAAAAAAGCACGAAAATCACTGTTCATAGGCGGAACGCTACTCCTTTTCTCCCTCTTGGTCTAGTCCTGATACTGTTTGCGCACGAGAAACCGTTTCACTTTCTTCGTCGAAGTCATCGGCAACGGCTCGTCCACGACGGTGATCCGTTCAATCTTTTTGTAACTTTGCAATTCCTTGTTGACTTCAGATACGATTCCTTCCATCCGTTTTCCAATGATGTCCCCACCGTCATCGGGATGGGTATCCATGATTTCCTTGACATATTTCTGGTCGGGATAAATCAGAGCGCGAATGCCCTCGCTCTTCGTTTCCTTGTTCAGCATGTAACCGATCACGCAGATCGTGTCGATTTCGTCATACAACTGGAAATGATCCTCGATCTCCTCGGGAAAGACGTTCTTTCCCCCTTCGGTGACGATGATGTTCTTCGCCCGCCCCGTCAGATAGAGGAACTTGTCCGCGCCGATATGTCCGACATCACCGGTATTCAGCCATCCGTCATCGGAAAGCACTTCCTTCGTCGCTTCCTCGTTGTGGTAGTACCCCTGCATGGTGTTCGGCCCCTTGACGTAGATCAATCCGTTGCCGTCTTCATCGGGATCGACGATTTTCACCTCCTCCAACGGGAACGAACGCCCCACGCTGGTCAGAACGAAATGGTAGATCGGATTGAGATGGGTGATGGGGCTCGCCTCGGTGAGTCCGTATCCCTGGACAAAATCGATGCCCAGTTCGTTGAACATCCGGAAAGTGGAAGGAGGAAGCGGCCCGCCGCCGCAGATGCAGATCCTATTCTCCGCCAGGGACAATTGCGCAAGAAGCGGCTTGAACAGCTTCTTGCCGATGTTTTTCCCAAATTGCTTTTTCAGAAGTCCGGAAAGTCCCATCATCATGCGTACGACACCATACACGAGGATTCCCTTTTTCCGTACCCCTTTCATCAGAGCCGCAATCATCTTGTTGAACAACATCGGGACGCCAAGGAACATCGTCACGTGTCCATCCTTCAGCTCCTTCAGTACTTGGCTGATCACCAGCCGTTTGCCGAATATGCAGGACGCCCCGACGGAGAAAGATTCGACGAACACGGCGAGCATCGTATAGGCGTGATGGATCGGCAGAATTGCATAGAACACGTCCGTGGAGTAAATCGTCATCTGAGTCTGCGCCATGAAGCAGTCGGAAACCAAATTCTTATGGCTCAGCATGACGCCCTTGGGAGTTCCCGTCGTTCCGCTTGTGAACAAGATCGCCGCGGTATCCGTCTCAACCGCCTTGACGCGGGAAAGCTCTTCAGCCTCCTGACAATCAAGAATGAACGGATGATCGGAATCGTCCCCCTCCAAAGAAATCTTGAATTCGACTTGTTTTCCGACGGCGTTGATGCGTTCCTTGTCGATGCACAGTCCTTTCAACCCGGCAAAGTCAATGAGCTTCTCCATCTCGTCGTCATGCAACGCGTAATCGAGTGGCACCACGATAGCTCCGCTGTACAGAATACCGAGATATGCGATCGCCCATTCCGGGCTGTTCTTCCCCGATACACCGACGCGATCGCCCTTCCTCACCCCTTGAGAAACCAACCAGTTTCCGAAGCGGGAAATTTTCTCATGCGCTTGGGTATACGTAAACACTTCGGTTTTGGGAGACATGGCGATGAAACTGTTGTTGTCTGGATACCGCTTCGTCGTTATGTCAAACAATTCGACCACGGTGGGCCATTCCCCCGTAAAGTCTTTTCCCCGGAACTCATCAAGCCATTTCCAGACAGCTCCGTCATCGCATAATTTCATATCACAACTCTCCTGTCGCTGAGATGGTTGTATCGTATAGTTCGAACGGGAAATATGCAAGATTTATATTGACGATTTTTGTAAGATTGTCATAAAAGCTTACTATTCTTGCCCATTTTTTATTTTGCGGCTACACTCCATCGCTATGGAGTTCACCTCATTCGAGGAAGTCGTCTCCTATATGGAGAGCTTCACCAACCTGGAAAAACAGGTCGACCATTACACGGTGCGTACGTACCGTCTTGATAGGATGCGTGCGTTGACTGAGCATTTCGAACATCCCGAACGGGCATACAGGAAACTGCACATCGCAGGCAGCAAGGGTAAGGGATCCACGGCAAGTTATCT
>JBAXYP010000193.1:0-4398 GCA_041670725.1 Sphaerochaetaceae bacterium | reverse complement strand
TTCATCCGGGATTGCATTGACGGGACGGAAGAATCAATGGGGCAGGACTACGTATTTGAGGTGATGCGTCTGGCGTTGGAGGCCGAAGAAAAAGCGGAAGTGGTTTTCAAGGGAGGGAACAAGCAGTGATTCGAATAGGAATAGCTGGTGCCGGAGCGATCGCTGCGGTTCATATGGACGCATTCGCATTGTTCCCGGACCGATGCAGGGTTGTGGCGATATGCGATACGTTTCCGGAGAAAGCGGCGGGACTCGCCGCATCCCGCAAGCTTGATGCGAAGGTGTTCCCTTCGATCGACGCAATGCTGGCGGATGGGAATGTCGATGTCGTTTCTGTATGTCTTCCCCCGAGTGTCCATGCCCAGGTTGCGGTAAAGGCGATGCAGAGGGGCAAGCATGTGATATGTGAAAAGCCGATGGCGTCCTCTCTCGAAGAGTGCGACCTGATGATCGCTGCGGCAAAGGAGAATAACGTCCATCTGTGCGTGGTTTGCCAGAATCGTTTCAAGACGCCGATGCAGCGTACGCTGACCCTCTTGAAGGGCGGAATGTTGGGAAAGGTGCTTTCAGCGGAATTCAAGTCTCTCTGGTGGCGCGGCGAGAACTATTATGACCTTTGGTGGCGGGGGACGTGGGAGAAGGAATCAGGCGGATGCCTGATGAGTCATTCGGTCCATTATATCGACCTGATGCAGATGTTCCTCGGCATGCCGGATTCCGTCTGTGGATCGATACGGAACATTGCGCATGACAACTCGCAATGCGAGGATTATGGATTCGCTGTGTTCGATTACCGCGGGATTCCCGTCAGTTTCCTGTCGTCCCTGGAAAATCACGGCGAGGAACAATCCATCCATTTTGATTGCGAGCGGGCTTCCTGCAGCATCCCGTGGAGCGTCGAGGCTGTCCAGCCATTAGGCAACGGTTTTCCGGCAAAGAACGAGCCTTTGGCCGAATCCCTGCGAAAGGCCTATGAGTCAGTTCCGTCGCTTCTTTTGGAAGGCCATCCGGCCCAGTTGCTCAACTTTCTCAAGACCGTCACGGGAGAGGAAGCCCTTGCCGTTTCTGCCGAGGAGGAGCGGAACACCATCGAGATCATCATGGGGATATACAAGTCGTCGGTGACGGGAAGTGTCGTATCGTTCCCTCTGGACAAAGACGACCCATTCTATACGAAAGAAGGCTTCGTCTCCCGCATGCCGCATTTCCATGAGAAAACCAGGACAGTGGCGAACCTGCAGACAGGTCCGATTACCTTGGGGAGAAACATGGGGGAATAAATCAATTTTTCCTTCGCTTTGCCGTGAAAACATCGTAGGACTGCATTTGATTCGGAAGGAGTAATTGGGTGTTGTTTGACTGAAAGCAGGTCGGATAATTCACGTAAGGAGAGGAGGCAGAGGATGTATCAAGAGGAATCATTATCCTTGCTTCCTCAAGGGACTGGATGTTATTCTCATGAGATGAAAAGTTTGTGTTGGGTTCCATGCACGCTTGACACATTTTGCAAATAATATTCATCTTTGGTGAAAGGTTCCTGCATACTCAGTCAAAAAGACATTTTACTGAACGTCACATTTCATGCCCGTCATTTTTCCCCGCAAGGTGTATCTCTTCATAGCGCTCCTATCTTGAAGGATTGGCTAGTTTATGTAATTATTATCTTGAAGGATTGGCAAACATGCTGTTTAAGAGAAAAGCGACGGATAAACTGAAACAATGGAAGGAACAAAGTGATGGAACATACGCCGCATTGCTTGAAGGAGCAAGACGGACAGGGAAATCCACCATCGCAGAAGCGTTTGCGAAAGTGGAATACCAAAGTTATATAAAAGTTGACTTTGCGGAAGTCAGTAATGACGTTTTGAATGTTTTTTCCTCGCTTTCCCTGCTTGATGACTTCTTCTTGCGTCTGCAAGCAGTCATGGGCGTCACCCTGTATCCACGCAAGTCAGTGATTATTTTTGATGAGGTACAATTGCAACCGAAAGTTCGTCAGGCGATCAAGTATTTGGTAAAGGATAGGAGGTACGATTATATAGAAACAGGTTCGTTGCTTTCCATCAGAAAAAATGTCAAGGATATTGTAATTCCTTCGGAAGAGTGGAAAATTCCCGTTTATCCCATGGATTATGAAGAGTTCCTATGGGCGACAGGAAGGCAGGATTTTTCCCTATTGAGGCAAATGTATGTTGCCGGGAAGCCAGTCGGTCAGGCGGTGAACCGTTCGTTAATGAGGGATTATCGCATCTATATGGCTGTGGGAGGAATGCCTCAGGCTGTGGATGCATATCTGGAAAAGAAGAATTTCCAAGAAATAGACAGGATTAAGCGGGGTATCGTTGATCTGTATGAAGAGGATTTCTTCAAAATCGACCCTTCTGGTCGCATCTCCCTAATGTTCGAATCAATTCCTGCCCAACTTGCCCGAAACGCCAAACGGTTTACTTTCTATTATGTATGGAAAAAGAAGGTCAGGGACAAAGATTACGAGTTGCTGGCCGACCTGATCAATTCCCGTACCGTGCTTCCTTGTTATCATTGCCATGATCCACAGCTTTCTCTTTCTCAAGGGAAGGATCCCGATACGTTCAAACTCTATCTTTCCGATACCGGTCTCTTTGTCACCTTGTTGTTGAAGACAAAAACCGGAGTTGATGAGAGTCTCTACGCCAGGTTCCTCTCTGATACACTTCCTGCGAATTTGGGGTTTCTCTACGAAAATGCGGTTGCTCAAACGTTTGCAAGCCGAGGGGAGGATCTGTATTACATGACATGGCCGAAATTGGATAGTACCCATTCCTATGAGGTGGATTTCTTGCTTTCCAAAGGACGAAATATCATTCCTATCGAGGTGAAAAGTTCCCGTACGGTTTTCCATGCATCCCTTGATGCATTTTGCAAAAAATACTCATCCTTGGTGAAAGAGCCCTACATGCTCAGCCAAAAAGATATTTCCCATGACTCCTCTCTCCGTACCTATCCTTTTTATCTTGCGAGTTGTATCGGCACATAACGCTCGTATCTTGAAGGATTGGTCTATTTGATATCTTCACATCTTGAAGGATTGGTTCAGTAGAATGATCCTGTTCATTTTTGAGAGAGGTAAAAGGGAGCCTCATACTTTTCCCACCGTTGCTAGAATCTTGACCTATTGCTGTTCAAGTGTTCCGGGGCAGGGACCATCATACAAAAAGAAAAAGACAATACAGCGCGCGTTGGGCCGATACGAAGGGATTGGGATTTTTCTCATGCAGCAGCATGTTGTCAAAGCGAACTTGATATGCTGGGGAGGTAAGACTCTTCTCAAAACGTTCAGAAACATCTCGCAACAGACGGTACTCGCAAAACAAGTAGAACCGTGTTTCCGAAGAAAATCTTGCCATTCTCAACAGTTTTCCTCTGTTTCTGTATGAATGTTTTGGAGAAATACACTGGTTGGTTGCCGTGGCTGATTGTCTCCCTGCGAATCTGCTTTGAAATCATCCCGCAGATTTTATTCCATTCAAAGAACATGATGGGAAATACGGTATGGTGGTTTATCCATTGATGCGTATCCTGACTTGACCTGTACATTCCTCTTGAAACGGAGACGCATTTTCCATTGTCGTAAGGGAAGAGCGCATAATCCTGCGCATAGAGAAAGCAAATGGAATAATCCGAGATGCGATCAAAGAGTGGCATGGATGCAAACGATATGAAGCGGTTTGCCTTTGCATGCGATATGCAACATGCTTTCTTGATTCATTTACTTCTCAATCAAGTTATTGCAAGACCCGTGTCTTATCTGTCGAGTCACTTCCTGTCGTTTACGAGGGACTCCCGAAAACCGTATGTCCAACAAAAATCCCAACGATTTTATGCCGAACAAAAAAAACGTAAGTCAATTTCATTTATTTGAAACGACTTACGTCCGTTGGGCGCGATTGGGGTTGAACCAACGACTTCCACCATGTCAAGGTGACACTCTCCCACTGAGTTACGCGCCCATTTCCATATGACTGTTGTTGGCAGTTATAACGGTTTTTAGCGGTTAATGCAAGGGGGTTCTCCCAAATATCTTCCGCTTGTTGTGTACGGGATATAGGTTGTCGGACATGAAGACGCATGATGCACCAAAAATGTGAACGAAGTAAGGAAGGGGATGCCAAACACTGAGCGGTCAAGGATAGTCTTGGAAATGCCGAGACTTCGCAAAACGGATTCGGTGGACAGTGAGGCTTTTTCACATAAGAAGGATTCAGAGTCGCCGAGAATCCGGCAGGATTGGGATCGGGTCGTATGTTCCCATTCTGTTTTTCATCCTTACGGATCCGGCCAAAACCGAGGGGAAGGAAATTCCGTCAAAGCCATCAGTTGGGATTCGAAGCGGTCGCGTGAGGAAACGCTCTCTCCTAG
>JBAXYP010000192.1:0-4401 GCA_041670725.1 Sphaerochaetaceae bacterium | reverse complement strand
GCAACAAAACTTGCGGATGGCGTATATGCCGTCATGCAAACCGATAAAGGGAATATTACCCTGTGTCTGGAGTATAAGAAAGTACCGATGACCGTTTCAAATTTTGTCGGGCTTGCGGAAGGATCATTGAACCTTCGAGAACCGGGAAAGCCATTTTACGACGGCCTGACGTTTCATCGGGTCATCAAGGATTTCATGATTCAGGGAGGATGCCCTTTGGGAAACGGGACCGGTGGTCCGGGCTATACGTTTCCGGATGAATTCGACGAAACATTGGAGCACGACAGGCCGGGGGTTCTTTCTATGGCGAATGCCGGTCCTCGAACAAACGGAAGTCAGTTTTTCATCACTCACGTCCCCACTCCGTGGCTTAATGGGAAACATGCGATTTTTGGGCATGTTGTTGAGGGGCAGGATGTGGTGAATGCGATCGCACAGGGAGATAAAATCCAAAAGGTTGAGATACTTCGTGTGGGGGACGAGGCAAAGCGGTTCGTTGTTTCCCGTGAAACATTCGGAAAACTTCTTCAGGAAAAAGAACGGGAAGATATCCGCAAGGAAGCCGAAGAACAGGCAAGCATCGATAGAGAGATCAAAAACCGCTGGCCGAATGCCACCAAGACTTCATCGGGGCTCCGATATGAAGTGGTGAAAGAAGGCGATTGCAAGAAGCATCCGAAATGGGGCCAGTCGGTGACCGTCCACTATACCGGTTCGTTGATGAACGGTAAAATTTTTGACAGTTCCCTTCAACGAGGTCCTGTTTCCTTCACGATAGGGGATGTGATCGAAGGATGGAACGAGGGATTGCAACTGATGAGCAAGGGAGAAAAGGTGACGATGATTATCCCTCCTGAACTTGGATATGGAACGCAAGGATATCCCGGGATTATTCCTCCTAATGCGTATCTCGTGTTCGATGTAGAGTTGATTTCATTCTAATTATTTATACATAAAGGAAATGCTTGTGAAAGGGAAAACGATTCAATATGTCTGTAGCCAATGTGGACACGTTGAGACAAAATGGCTTGGCCGCTGTCCTGAATGCGGGAGTTGGAACACCTTTGAAGAAGAAAGCGTCCCATCTCTCGTAGACATGACGAAAAGCATGGTGATAGCCGAAGCGGGAAAGGTTCAACCGTTGAAGGACGTTCAGGTTGAAGCCGGATATCGTTTTCCCTCAGGCATTTCCGAACTCGACCGCGTACTTGGCGGAGGAGTAATGAAGGGGTCGTCTATTTTGATCGGCGGCGAACCAGGCATAGGGAAATCAACGTTAATGCTTCAGATGGCGTCGCGATGCGTGCAGGAGCGTAGTGTGCTGTATATATCCGGGGAAGAGTCTCCCGGACAGGTAAAACTACGTGGCCAGCGGTTGGAATTGAATCTGGAGAGAATTTCCATTTGCTGTGATACGAATGTCGACGCGATCAAAGAGATATTGGAAGAGACGAAGCCGCAGATGGTGATCGTCGATTCTCTGCAGACGCTGGTTTCGGCCGACATCCCTTCGCCTGCGGGATCGGTGAATCAGATTCGTGCGACGAGTACCGTTCTCGTCGGATTAGCGAAACGGCTTGGCATTTCATTGTTTCTTGTGGGACACATCACAAAAGAAGGTATTCTTGCCGGTCCGAAAGTCATTGAACATCTTGTCGATACAGTGCTCTCTTTTGAACAGAGCGGCTCGGGTGTAAGGATCATCAGGGCACTGAAAAACCGATTCGGTTCCGTTGACGAACTGGGGATTTTCACCATGGGGGAGAAAGGACTTGAACCTGTTCACGATCCCTCGATGTTCTTTATCAGCCAGAGAGCGGGGAACGTGACGCCTCCGGGGATTGCCTATACGGCGGTGGTCGAAGGATCCCGAACCTTCATCGTCGAAATCCAAGCCCTTACCGTTCCGACAAAAAGTGGGTATAACCGTGTGTATTCTGACCGCATCGATTCGGCGCGGGTGCTTCGCGTGGGTGCAATCCTGGAGCGGCATGCGACTCTTGCGCTGGGAGAACAGGACATCTACGTGAATGTCGGCGGGGGGATCAAGCTTAATGAAGTCGCCATCGAATTACCGTTGGCGTTGGCGCTCTGGTCCGCGTACCGCGGGGTTTCCTTGCCTTCTCGTTTGGTATCGTTTGGAGAGCTTTCGCTTGCCGGTGAAGTACGTCCCGTTGGTTTTTCCGATAAACGAATCAAAGCTGCGGTGGAGATGGGGTTCAATCGTCTGATGGTACCCAAGGGGACAAAGTCAGGAAAGCTAACCAACGTATCAGTCGTTGATTCGGTAAAAGAAGCCATAGCGTGTTTGCAATAAGGTATCGTCTTTGTTTGCAAAGAGATACTGATTGTTAGTAATGCTATCTAATGAAAAATCAATAAAGTAATTTAATCAATACGGGGAATCCAACGAATGTCCCAATGGTACTCCCCACCGAACTCAACAGAAACACCCAAAGAGCATGTAGAATCCTGTTTGAATACCATCTCTTGAATTTGGTCGCGTCTTCGTTGAGGTTTTCAAAATCCTTTACTTTCGGTTTTCGGAACTCTGCTTCCAAAATACCGCTGACGATTCCCACGCCGATGGTTGGATTCAGGCTGGTAAATGGTGCGGCGGCCATGCTGCAAATGATATTCAAAGGATGAGCCCATGCGATGAGGGAGAAAATACCTGTGAATATGGCATTTACCTCAACCCAGTAAAGGAACATCTGCACGCCCTTATCCCATCCGGCATTGACGAAACCCATGACGATCATCGCGATGATCGCAGCGGGAATAATGAAGCCGACGATTTTTCCTGCTTTTGAAGGGGGGGGGACTTCGGTGATGTCGGAAAGATCCATCCTCTGACTCCCCTCGTCCAATGCTTTGAGGTTTTTGATGATTCCTTCCTGATGCCCAGCTCCAATGACGGCAACGATATTGTTTCCCTCGCTCTGATAGATGCTGGTCGCGAGGTACCGATCCCGTTCGTCGATTAAGACTGACTTGACTTGGGGAAGTTCCTTGGCCATTTCCTGCATCATGGACTGCATGGTATCACCTTGTTTGAGCTTTTCCAGCTCTTCGGTGGAAACTTTTTCGTTGCTGAAAACAGCTCCGAGAAGAGAACCCATCAGTTTGCCCTTGTTCCACAGGGAGGACTTTCTCCAAGCGCGTTTGAACGTAATCTGGATTTCGCGGTCGCAGAGAGAAAACGGGATTCCCTTTTCTTGTGCGATTTCCGCAGCGGAGAGGATTTCCGTTCCCGGAGCGCTCCCCGTCTCGTCTCCCATCCGTTTCTGATATCCCGCGAGCGCCATGTTGGCGAGCATCAGAAAACCTCGGTGTTCCTTGAATACTTTGCGGATATCAGTGTTTGACCAGTCTTTTTGCTCGGTCTTGCTTTTGTATCTGCCATCATCAAGTTCGAGACAAATACGGTCAGGTTGCACGTCCTCGATCACTTGTCGGACTTCATTGACGCTTTCCTTTGAGACGTGAGCCGTCCCCACCAATGTGATTCTTCTTCCGTTGTCAAACGTGATCCTACGGGTTGTGCCACCGAGTTTTTCATCAATCATATGTATCGATGATACGGAACTTCCTGATGATTGGCAAGGAGAACCCGTTACTGATCCGACCAGAACACCTGTACGGTGACGACCAAGGCATTTTCCTTGATCATACGGAGGTATGCGTTGCCGGTCGATCCCGAGGCGAGATATACGGAGAGATCCCCTTCGATACTGTTTTCGTCCGGCGTTTCAGAAAACTGGACGATCTGATACGTTCCCGGTTTGACCACCCAATCGTGAGGCTTTTCCTTATCCTTCCGCATCTGTTCCACACTGATCCTATCTTCGTCGTCCGGTGGATTTTGGAATCCGCAATCGACCGGAGTGAGATCGTGATCCAGAATGATGCATGCTTCCGAACCCGTTTCTTGGGAATCAAGGAAATTCAGGACGGCAAGGTATGCGGCATGGAGAGAGTCTTCCGAGAGGTGCATCCGCATATATGGAATTTGTTGGTACAAATGAAGTATCATACACCAAAGATAATGAAAATGGCAGGCAACGTACAGTCGATTCCGTACAGCATCATCTATCGTCGTGGCGTAAAGATGATCACGCTAAGGATCGACCGACAGGGCAACATCCACGTCAGTGCTCCATATTTCGTTTCGCGGCGGGAGATTGAATCCTTGATTATCAGAAACAAGGAAAAACTACTCGCCATGCTTCCTGAACGGAAACTTTGGCGGGACGGAGCTGAAGTGGTGCTGCAGGGAAAGCCGGTTTGGATTTCTTCTTCCGCGGGAGAGACAAGGCTGGAAGGTGATGTATTGTTCGTTTCAGGTTCCTCTGCGGATGAAATTCAGGAACAAGTCAAGGAATTGTATCGTCTCGAAGT
>JBAXYP010000191.1:0-4437 GCA_041670725.1 Sphaerochaetaceae bacterium | reverse complement strand
CTCCACAGCAAGGCACAACTGTTTGCGGGCAAATGCGCTCCCAAGTTCCGCCAACTCACGTTTCATCATCCCAAATCGTCTTCGATACGCAGGCATGAGGGGATAATCATCTCTGCAAATGGTACCTGCGGCCCCCCCGGTGAAATCCTTGAATATACCTGTCCGGAGAAGTGCCATCCTTTGGTGGACATCCGATGGCACCAACTGATCAGTCACATATCCAGGGTGTAACACTACATTCTGAGCACCAAAAGCAATGGCTGTTGCAGCGCTCCGCGCAAGCATGGCATGACTTTCCTTCAGGATTGAAAGATCACTGCTCGCAAAATTGGGAAAAAAGGTTCCACAGGACAGCATGAATGCACGGAAACCACCCGATCGGCAAGGAAGGGAGACACATCATCCAGAAAGTCTTTCCCCATATTGTACGCCAATTCAAATTTCGCCTGTGGCCATGCTTCAATAAATGCTTTTACAGATGCAGTATCAGCAAATCCAACAAGAGAAATCGCCTGTTGCCCAATCATACGGCTACGATGACCTCGACACCTTTCCCCTCCAATATTTTCCGGGATCCCTCATCGATGGCATCGGTCACCAACACATCAATAGAATCCCAAGAACAAATATTTGCAAAGGAAATTTTTCCGAATTTGGAAGAATCCACCAACAAACACACCTTACTGGCGCTTTGGATCATCGCTTGTTTAGTCTCAGCTTCCACTAAGTTAGTGCAGGATATCCCCTTGTCCAAAGAAAATGCGGCTGCCCCCATGAAAAGCCAATCGGCATGGAACTGTTGCAGGCAACTCCGAGCGATCGACCCTATCGCGCCAAGGGAATATCTGCGAAGGGTGCCCCCGATAATGATCAGATCGATGGATTCATCGTTCGTCAGTTGGTCAATTGCCAAAATAGAACCGGTGGCCACCGTCAAGTTCTTGTGAGCGAGGTATTTTGCCATATGAACCGTTGTGCTCCCGTTATCAATGATGATCGACTGACCGGAAACAAGTAATTTAGCCGCAGCCATGGCAATCCTTTCCTTTTCGCTAGTCGCTTCATACAACGTATTGGAAATCAAACGGACGAATTCCTTTCGTTCGGCAGGCATTGCCCCCCCGTGGGTACGGACCAGAAGCCCTTTCTGGTCAAGATCATCAAGATCATTACGGATGGTAACCTTGGAGACGCCAAATGTCTTGGTCAGTTCCTCAACCTGGACACTTCCCTGCTCACCAAGTATCTTGAGAATTTCTTGTTTTCGTTCTGCTGCATTCATAATCTTTCCTTTTCAATAATGAGCATCGCCCGATGCCACATACCGGTCTGCGATTGTTCTGATATCGTCGTTCATTGTCTTGCAGAGCGACGCATCATTGGAAACAACCTCCCACCGTGTCATGGCATCTTCACTCCTGGATATCCGTTGGGCCACTTGACACCATTTATCACTCAATTTGGTTGAAGAATCAATCACTGCTGGCAAGCCGAACCGCATTAACGTCGCATCGAGATCACTCCCGTCATCCATGGTACGGATAATATTCGCTCCTTTTTCCTTCATCGCTTTTTCAACATCCCTCATTATGCATTCCATATGTGCAGGATTCTTCTCAAAATACAGAGGCCATTCCCTTTCTCTGTGCAATTGCCGTTGGATAAGTTTTGCACGCTGGTATGCCTTTGGGTCCCTAGCCCAGGATTTGGCCGTCAACAGTGCAAAAAACAGGGTGTTCTCCACTGCTGCGGCACCTTTGGACCAATCATGTGGATCATAGGGAAAGTTCATGTAGTAGTGGGCAGATTCTTCTTCTGCTACAAGATACTGATCTTTGTAATACTTCCGCAACTTCTCTTTTATGAAAGAGTGCCCGTTACGAATAATATGTACCCCAACGCCACGCCTGGCTATTTCGACTAATGAAGAAGGAATTGCCTTGATATCAGCATACACTTGAGGATTGAACACTTCCCCTGGAAAAGCATCATGAAATCCGTCGAGAATTTCCGGAAGCAACACCGACATATTCAGCCCCGGTACAATTTGCTCCCCGTGTTCGTCCATTAGGTCCATCCGGTCGCCATCTCCATCAAAGCAAAATCCGCAAAGATACGACCCCTGCTTCATTGCTACTCGTGCAGGAGAAATACTAGACTCAATGATTGGGTTTGGATCTCCGGAAGGGAAAAAACCATCAGGAACCAAATGGCGGTTGGTCAGACATGCTCCGGCCTTCTCAAACGCCATGGCCACGGTAGTCCCGTTGGTTCCACTAAGAAATTCACACAATATAGGAACCCCGTCGAGAGACCCCGGAAGGACACGAGCCAAATTCAACGAATAGTCCACATACTGTTCACCATAAGTGATAACATGGATATTCCCGCGAAAGGAGGATACGGTACAATCCTCAGTAAGAAACTGTTCCCTGATTGCCCTGATACCACCACCCGGGCCACAATCCATTGCCACTGGCTGCAGATTCGGCGCAAGAAGCTTGCACCCTATATAATTTCCCGGGTTGTGGCTTGCAGTAATCATTACCGCCGCACATTCAGGATATTGCATGCAGGTATAATAGAATTCACAAGTGGATATCTGTAAAGGATTGACCAATACATCCAACCCTAGGGAAACGCAGGATTCCATCATCTGTTCCATGACTCGTGGAGAAGATAGGCGTGCATCTCTAGCGATAATGACTTTCCCTACCCGTACGGTATCCCGCAGATAACGGCCAATACTGAAAGAAAGCCGCCTCAACAAATTATCATCAAGCAATTCAGATTTCGTCCGTATATCATATGCCTTGAACATTCCCAAGTTCAAATCCTGCATTTTATGCTCCTCTGCCCCCTATTGTACCAACATCAGGCGGGGAAAGCAAAGGAAAAAGCAAAAATAAAAAAGCAAAAGGAAAGTATAAGCAAGAATAAAATAATACGAAGATGTCAAAATCCCAACTACTCTCGATCCTTCTATTTTTAGGTATCTCCGAAATCTTCTCAGACAAAATTATCAGAAAAAAAGATTTCTGGTAAGGAAGAAACATCATGGTCACAATGCTACACAAGCATGCCACAATCCATATTTGGAGTTATGTGGCATTTATCTCAGGTTCTTTTTGGAGGATCTGCTGCTTCTTGATCTCAATACACATGGTACCGATGCCAAAGAACGTTTGACGAACACTTCTTGTCGACGGAATCCTCTCAAGTGTATTTTTCACCCACTTCTATCCCAGGAGGAGGGTAACACTTACCATTTATGTTTCTATAGGTAAAAAACATTGATCCTGCTTCAAATGAAAAACAGAATGAGCGGCGGAGTATCCAGAAACCTGTTTTAGGACATACAGAACCGCCTCCAAATGCAATAATTCAGGGTTTTCTTCTTAAAAAACACAGGCAACCGCATTTTCAGTGGCCACTCATTCCATTGCATGCTTTTACCGAAAAAATCTGGACGCCAACGAAACTGCGCATCCTACACATGCTCACGTTATCGGAAACGCTTCCTTGGCAGAGGCATCATCAATAAACAGGTACCAAGCTGGATGCGTCTTCATGATAGTAGCTGGTACCATATTCGTCACCTTGGTCTCTAGCGTCTTCCTGATGGCATCAGCTTTGACGGCATAAGGACAACTTGTCACAATCACCCGGCACGACATGATTTGGGAGACAGTCATGGAGATTGCCTGTCCGGGAACATCAGAAACAGTTCTGAACCACCCCTCTCCAACTTGCTGTTGCTTGCAACGATCATCAAGATTTACGATGACATACGATTCCTTTGTACGGAAGTCCGCAGGTGGATCGTTGAATGCCACATGCCCATTTTCTCCAATTCCAATCACTCCCACATCAATTGGCATCTCTGTAATCCGTCTTGTAAGTTCCTTGATGTTTGCCTGGACGTCACCCTCTCCATTTACGAACACCGCTTCCCTGAGAGGAACTTGGCTGACAAAACGTTCTTTCAAGTATTTCCGAAACGAAGCGATATGGCTCTCAGGCAATCCCACATACTCGTCAAGATGAAACATGGTAACCTTTGACCAATCCACAGGCTCCTTCACCAATGCTTTCAATGTATCAAACTGAGAGGCACCCGTAGAAAGTGCCAACCGCGCAAATCCTTGTCTTTCAATTGCTTTATGTAATTCCAAAGCAATCCGTACAGCCGCCTCTCGCCCCGACTCCTCTGGAGTCCGGGAAATTGTAATGTTCATATGCATGAACCTCCTGTCAAATCAGCATTATCACTCGAAGTTACACAAACTCCCCGACCTTCTTCCCTGACACACAAAGACAGATCGCTCTGTATGACGATAGTAACGGGAACGGAAAGAATTAGTCCCTTCGGTTTTTCTTTTTCAACCATGCTCGAGAATTACATGGCGACTTGTTGAAAAGCATTCTCATAAAATG
>JBAXYP010000190.1:0-4441 GCA_041670725.1 Sphaerochaetaceae bacterium | reverse complement strand
TCGATGCCGTCGACGACCGCATCCACGTTTCCACCGCCGGAAAGCCTGGCGAACAATGCGGGATCGGTGGCATCCAAACTGACATTCACACCCGAAAGAGGAATCGTCCCCAGTTCTTTCGCGTACGTCCCGAGATGCGAACCATTGGTGGTCATCGTTATCGTCTCGATTCCATCCATCCCGCGAATTCTTCGGATAAACGGGACGACCCCATCCCGCAGAAGCGGCTCCCCACCGGTAATCCGTACGTGACGGATGCCGCACGAAAGAGAAACCGCCACCAAGCGCGCAAGATCGTCCAACGGCAACGGCCTGACCGCCGATTCTCCCCCGCAATAGAGGCAATGAAAATCACACGCCTCGGTGACCGACACCCTGAGGTAGTCGATCTTCCGTCCGTATGCGTCAACCAACGTACCGTCCACTCTTCCCACCGTCCTTCAGCACCACATGGATGTCGGTGATCCGCATTCCGCGATCGATGGCCTTGCACATGTCGTAAATGGAAAGGAGCGCAACGGAAAGACCGGCAAGAGCCTCCATTTCCACACCCGTCTGCGCAGTGGTTTCCGTCTCGCATCTGCACGTCAGAGACGCTTCGTCGTCCCCGAAGGAAAAATCGACTCCGACATGGGAAAGGAAAATGGGGTGGCACAAAGGGATGAGACGACTCGTCTCCTTCGCCGCCATGATGCCGGCGATCTGCGCGGTGACCAACGCGTCGCCCTTTTTCAGACTCTTTTCCCTGATGGCCCGAAACGTCTCCGGTTTCATCTGAATCATTCCTTCCGCGATGGCGATCCGTTTCGTCTCCGGCTTGTCCGAAACATTCACCATCGTCACCGTTCCATCATCGCGTACATGGGAAAGTTCCATTACAATCCTCCCTTGCCGAACGCACAGACAGGATAGGAACAGTCCGCACACCCGAGGCAAAGCCCCCCATCCCCCATCGCGATGATATCCTCTTCGCTGATGGGGATGCCCGCCAGAAGCCGCGGCAACAAAACATCGAAGACGGTGCGTCCGGCGTACATGACGCATCCGGGAAGTCCTACGATGGGGACCCCGTCGGAGAAGTAACCGAGCATGCACATCGCTCCGGGAAGCACGGGAAAGCCGTAACGGACGATTTTCGCTCCGCTGTCGAGGATCGCCTTCGGAGTCCGGTCATCAGGATCGACGCTCATGCCTCCGGTGCAAAGGACCATACCCGCCCCTTCACGCCGGGCCGATGCGATCAACTCCAGAATTGCCGCGGGGTCATCCCCGCCGTAGGTGACGGACAACGTCCTGACGCCGAATTCCTTCTCCAGTTTCGCCTTCACCACGGGGGAAAACGTATCGGTGATCAAACCTCGCTTCACCTCGTTTCCGGTAACGATCACCGCACAGGTGGAGATGCGAAACGGATGAACGGAAAGGATCGGGTTTTCCTTTCCCGCGATGGCGGAAACCTGGTACATCGTCGTCTTTGGGATAACCAACGGGATGACCCGCATGCCTGCAAGTTTGTCACCGGGACATACGACGCTGTAATTCGGCCGGGTGGCGATCATCACGTCCCGGATCCTGTTGATCGCGGTAAGCCTGGGGACATCGATTTTCAACACACCGTCGATGGTGCTTTTCAATTCGATCTTCCCTTCTTTGGGCAACGTCGCGTTCATGAAATCGTTCTTCGTCGCGTCCCGGAGAATTGCGGCCCCGTCGTCTTCGTGGAGCATCGTCGCGTCCATCTCCCATACATACAGGTGCTCCTTCCCCATGGAAAGCAACACGGGAATGTCTTCCTTGGTGACGACGTGTCCCTTGCGAAAACGGGCGTCCTTGGAGACTCCGACAATGATCTGCGTCATATCGTGGCAAAGCACCTGCCCCACCGCATCTTCCGTCTTGATCAGTTTCACAGACACCTCCTCAAACCCTGCGGTTTCCATTATCTTTTACTAAACATAATGACAACCTACAGATAACCATTCCCTTTGTCAATATAAAACGGTTCGCATCCCCTCCGTTGACGGGACGTCGATTTTCCGCTAGTACGGAAACGGAAGGAGAGAATCATGATCCTGAACGTGGGAGGCAGAACCGACATCGTCCAGTACTATACGCCGTGGTTGCTCGCAAGGTTTCGAAACGGATACGTAATGGTACGAAATCCCTATGACCCCCACCATGTGACGCGCTATGACTTGGATCCTGCGACCATCGACGGCGTGGTGTTCTGTTCGAAAAACTACGCGCCGATCCTCCCGTACATCGGAGAGATCACCCAAAGGTTCCATACCTATTTTCATTACACCATCACCGCCTATGGGAGGGACGTCGAACCCGGCGTGCCGTCCATAGAAGAGAGCATCGACACGCTGTACAAACTGGAGGAAATCGTGGGGAAGAACAGGATCTCATGGAGATACGATCCGGTGCTTCTCACCAAGGAATATACCGTCAAGCGGCATGCAGAGACGTTCTCGCGGATGGCCGACCGCCTCAAGGGGCACGTGGACAGGTGCATTTTCAGTTTCGTCGAACTGTACCGGAAACTCCAGTTCAATTTCCCCGATCTCATTCCCCTCACCGACGCGGACATGGACACGCTCGCCATGGTGCTGGGGACCGTTGCAGGCAAGGCGGGGATTCCCATTCAGAGTTGCGGCACCGACACGGACTATTCACGCTACGGGATCGGCCCTTCCGGATGCATGACGCTGTCCATCATGGGGAGAGCCAACGGCATCCGTTTCCGCCGCCTGCAGCACAACGGGATGCGCAAAGGATGCCATTGCATCGAAAGCAGGGACATCGGCGCGTACGATACCTGCTTGAACGGTTGCAAATACTGCTACGCCAACACGAATTTGCAAAAGGCCGTCGAGACGCACCGCCTCCATGATCCGGCATCTCCGCTTTTGATCGGCCATCCTGAGAAAGGCGATATCGTCACCTCCGCCAGACAAATCTCGTTCAGGGTAAAGGAATCACCGCAATTGGAACTGCTGTAGGCCGGAATGGTACCAACAGTTTCCAAGATTCAACCGTAAGGCGGTTGCACTCTCCCTTTCCGTCGCATATGCTTTTGTTGTACGGAGGACAACAAGAAATGGAAAAACGGACGTTGGGGTCGATGATCGCGGAATTACGCAAAGGGAAAGGAATGACGCAGGCGGAACTCGCCGAAGCGATGCATGTGACGGACAAGGCCGTCTCGAAATGGGAACGGAATCTTTCCTGTCCGGATGTCTCCACCTTGCCGAATCTCGCGCAGACGCTTGGTGTCAGCGTGGACGAGATGCTGCGGGTAAAAGCGTTTCCCGAGACGGCAAAGCCTGCCGCGGACATCCCCAGTCTTCTTCTGAAAGCCGTATCCCTCGCCATGGGAGTGGCGGTGACGGTCCTCTCCCTGCTTGGAACGGCAGACATACGCGCATCCGTGACCATGCTGGCGATCGGCCTGGCCTGTCTTTCCTTGGAACGGCTCTCCGGTTAGTCCGCCACGGCTTGGTTCTCTGCTACCTTCCGAAGTCGCTCCGTCCTTTCCGTTCTCTCGGGCAGGAATCGTCTCCGTTTGGATACATAATACCTGACGGTGACCAGAGAGGCGACCGTTTCCGCCGCGTAGACGCTCAACCACACGCCGTCGACGCCGAAAAGGAACGGCAGGACAATGATGGCGACAGGTTCGGCGATAAGCGAACGTGTTGTAGAGATAATGGCGGATGTCTTCCCGTCACACAAAGCGGTGAAAAACGACGAGCCAAAAACAGGGATGCCGCAAAGCAGATAACTGAAGGCGTATATACCGAAGCCCCGCACCGTCATCGACCACGCTTCGCTTCCCTTTTCGAGGAACAGCCCCACGATACATGGCGCGAATCGTTCGGCGAACAGCGTCATCAAAACGGAAATCCCCCCTACAAGAACCATGCATTTCCGAAACAGGCTTGCCAGTTCATGCTTTTTTCCAGCCCCATACTGAAATCCGATCACCGGCGCGATTCCCATGGAGAAACCGAGAAAAATCGAAATGAAAATCGAATTCGTGTAATCAAGGACCGTCATAGAAGCCACGCCGATCTCTCCGAAAAGACGCATCATCTGGCCGTTGTACAAAAACGCCAGAAGAGAAGCGGAAAACGAGGAAAGCATCTCGGAATACCCGTTCGAGCAACTGCGCCTGATCATCGTGCCGTCCCATTTCGGCCTCTTCAGATGAAGCACGCTGGCGTTCGGAGAGAGAAAATACAGAAGCGGGAACACTCCTCCGATCACATATCCGATAACCGTCGCATATGCGGCTCCGGCGATTCCCATGGAGAAGACAACGATGAATACATAGTCGAACACCACGTTCGCCAGTCCCGAAGCGAGGGAAAACGCCAAGCCAAGCCGTGGTCTTTCCGCCGTGATGAAAAACGTCTGGAACGTCGTCTGCAAAAGG
>JBAXYP010000189.1:0-4444 GCA_041670725.1 Sphaerochaetaceae bacterium | reverse complement strand
TGCCGGGGCAGACTGCCTGTGCATCGATTCTTCCGAAGGTTACTCCCAATGGCAGGCTGACACGCTCAAGTGGATACGTTCACGTTACGGGGAGAACGTCAAGTGCGGTGCGGGCAATGTCGTGGATGCTGAAGGCTTCCGGTTCCTTGTGGAAAACGGCGCGGATTTTGTCAAGGTGGGGATCGGCGGAGGATCCATCTGCATCACCCGCGAGACGAAGGGTATCGGTCGAGGACAGGCGACCGCCGTTATTGAGGTTGCGCAGGCGCGCGACGCGTATTACCGGGAGACCGGAGTGTACGTTCCGATTTGTTCGGACGGCGGCATCGTGCTTGATTATCATATTGCGTTGGCTCTCGCCATGGGCGCTGATTTCGTCATGTTGGGGCGATATTTCGCCCGATTCGACGAAAGTCCGACGGAAAAGCTCCTCGTTGGCGGCAGCTACATGAAGGAGTACTGGGGAGAGGGGTCGGCGAGGGCGCGCAACTGGCAACGATACGATTTGGGTGGAAAAGGCGGAAAACTCAGTTTCGTCGAAGGAGTCGATTCTTATGTGCCGTATGCCGGGACGCTGAAGGACAATGTCCAGATGACACTGTCGAAAGTGAAATCGACGATGTGCAATTGCGGATGTCTGACGATCAAGGATCTGCAGGAACATGCAAAAATCGCCTTGGTGAGCGAAACGAGCATCGTCGAAGGCGGAGCCCATGACGTTCTCCTGAAGGATTCGCGGAGCGACATGCAGGGAAAGTAGTATTATTCCTTATGTTCCAGCGATTCGAGTCCCATGCAGGAGAGACGATCGATGAACAGGGCGATGTTCGCAGGACTTTCCTGCATGCCAGTAAGGATCCATTGCCTGATTACCGCGACTGACCCGCTTGAGAAAAACAAATACAATTTGTCCATCTGGGCATCCGAGACGGAAGGGGAGAGACGCCGCCACGCGGCGATCGTTTTGTCATGGGCAAACCGCAGCATCTTCTCCAGGCAATCTTTGTCGCCGTAAGCGGAGAACAGCACTTTGCAAAGTTCTTCGTTCTCCTTCAATCCGGAAAGGATGTCCATCACCATCGCCGAGACGGATTCTTCGCCCAGACCGTTTTCCAGTGATGTTCTCACCGTTTCGAACAACTCATCCTCTATCTGTTTCAGAAGTTCGTCGATATCCTTGTAATGGGCGTAAAAAGTCGTCCGGTTGACGTCGGCTTTCTCGCAAAGTTCCTTAACGGATATTTTGCTGATGGGTCTGTCCCGCATCAATTCAAGCAAACTCTGCTTCAGAACCATCCGGGTATATCGAGCCCTCCGATCCATCTTTATCGTTTCCATGGCAATACCTATGTATTGCATCATAGGAGGAAAAATGGAAATAATCAACAAAAACAAAAGATATGTTCCTGAATGAAAAGAAATACTGTTCACATCGCACAGCATATGACTTTAATGTAACAAGTTGTTTGTAAATGTACATATTGAATATTACGAAACATAGTGTATGATTACAATATGACGACGTATCTTGTTACTGGTAGCGACGGACACTTGGGCAGCACGATCGTCTCCCTGCTCGCTTCCCGCAAAATGCCGGTGAGAGGTCTTCGTCTTTTGAACTCTTCGTCCGCCGCACCCCCCATGGAGAAGGTGTTTCGCGGCGACGTAACAAAACCTGAAACGTTGTGCCCGTTCTTTTCCGTCGAAGGTGGGATATGCATCCATACGGCTGGCATCGTAAGCATCGGCAAAGGTGAGGACGGGCGTATCTGGGACGTAAACGTGGAAGGAACGAAAAACGTCATCGAAGCATGCAAAAAGGGAGGAGTACGCCGTTTGGTGTACGTCAGTTCCGTTCACGCATTCTCGACGGGAAAGGGGATCGTCGACGAGAGCGCTTCGTTCGATTCTCGGTTTGTCGAAGGAACGTACGCAAAGAGCAAGGCGGAAGCGACGGACTGCGTCCTGCATGCGAACGGACTTGAAGTCGTCGTCGTCCATCCGTCGGGAATTCTTGGCCCGGGAGACTGGGGAAAAGGGCACCTGACCGGTCTGATCCGCGATTACCTGTCGGGGCATCTGCGATTCTGCGTGAAGGGCGGATATGATATCGTCGACGTACGGGATGTCGCCCAAGGAATCGTTGCAGCCGCCGATAGGGCGCATCCCAAAGAGCAGTTCATTCTTTCCGGCCGATGGTGCTCCATCAAAGAGCTATTGGACAAGGCGTCCCTCATCACCGGCCTCAAGCCGGTAGGCATGCTGCCGCTTTGGTTCGCCAAGGCGACGGCGCCGTTCGCTGAATTGTACTATATGGCAAGGAAAAAGCCGATGTTGTTCAGCAGATACGCCATTCGTGTCGTCGAAGATCCCATACGTTTTTCGTCTCGGAAGGCGAGGGACGAACTTGGCTATACGACGCGGCCCCTTGAAGAGACGGTGAGGGATACGATCAGATGGATCGAGAGCCATCCCTCCGTTTCTCAATGATACCGGCGTGTTCGTTTTTCATATCCTGCGTGCCAAGGAGGATGAAGCCTTCGTAAAATCTGCTCGGGTGTTTTGCTGTGCGAAACATGATTACGATGATCCGAAGCAGTGCTGAGAGACTGAAGATTGCAAAACCGCTCTCGTTGTTGTATCAGTTAGGGAAAGAGACGGGGAAGGGAGCGCGACGGAAGCGTTTTCCTGTTTCTTGTTCTGAGGATGCAAGCGTCGCCGGGACGGCGCATGGAGGCGAATATGACGGGAATATGGGGGAAAACGACCGCGAAGGAATCGATACGCCGGATATCGCCGCTTATTTTGATAATAGTCAACTACTTTTCGTCGCATTTGTTGTATCGGAGGTTTGCCTCCTGGTGCTGGGTGCCGATACTGGCCGTCTATTACTTCCTGATTGCGGTCATCGTATTCATGTTGGGAGAAAACGGACATTACAGGGAATGGTTTGCAAAATCGAAAGGAAGACGTGTCTGGAGAGTGATGGGAATCGTATTTTTTTCACTCTTCTCCTTGCCATACTTCGTGATGAACATTTCATTGCTGAATAACGCCTCGATGATCGTCCTGTCGATCGTATACTCGCTGGTGAATCCTTTCTTTGAGGAACTGTACTGGAGGAGGGTGTTGCTGGCCGGAACGAAGACGAACGGCGTGTTGTCCGTTCTTATCTCATCCATCTTTTTTACCGTAAACCATCCGGCGGCCTTCTCGCTTCTGAACACCACATTTACGGAACCCGGATTCCTTGTCGTCACGTTCATGTACGGGTTGATGTGGTCGGTGCTTTTCAAAAAGACCGGAAGTCTGCGATGGAATTACGCGACGCATGCGATGGTGAATTTCGCATCATTGTCCGTTTTGGTCTTCATGAACGTATATGTGCCCGCATTTTCGATGTAGGGGGGAAATGGGACGCTCGCATCCGGCGGAGCATGCCAAATGCGGGAGAAGGGAGCCATATGTTTTTCAAAAAGTACGACAGGCGAAAAAGTATGCGCCCGTCCAACAGATAAATGACGGTTACAGCTTGCGTAAAACGTTGCAAACCGTTATAAACGAGTATAGCGTTCTTTTTATAGGGTCGGATAGCTCAGTGGGAGAGCGGTTGCCTTACACGCAACTGGTCGGGGGTTCAAATCCCTCTCCGATCATTGTCATTGAAAGGGGAGTAGTCCTTCACCGTGTGGAGCCAACAGCCGGCGCTATAGCCTGGTTCCACTGCCCTCTGAAAAGAGGGAGCACAAGACCTTTCGGTATGCAATGCATATCGAGAGGCCTTTTTTTTAAGAAAGGTGGTATGGTATGAGTGGAATGCAGATCGTCGTGTTGTCGTTGGCCGTCGTCATGTATGCGGTGGTGATCGTCAAGGGAGACTGGAAGGCATGGGCCGCGTTGGCGACCGCCGGCATCATGATGGCATTGGGAATCGTTGGGGTGAAGGAGTCGTTCACCTCGCTGATCAACTGGGATGTCTTGGCGATCTACGTGGGAAGTCTTGTCATTGCGGAACTGTTCATCTACAGCAACGCTCCTGCATGCATCGCCGACAGGATCATCGCGAAATCCTCGAATGTCGGTCTTTCCATTGTTGCGATCCTCGTACTGACCGGACTGCTCAGCGCGTTCGTTGACAATGTCGCCACGGTACTGCTGATGGCACCGATCTGTCTTTCCCTGTGCAAAAAGCTGAAAATGGATCCGACCTATTTCATGATCGGCCTTGCCGTGATGGCCAACCTGCAAGGGACCGCGACGCTGGTCGGGGATCCTCCCTCGATGATTTTCGCCACATTCGCAAACTACGGTTTCAACGATTTCTTTTTCTACCACGGGAGACTTTCGATCTTCTGGTTCGTCCAGATGGGCATGTTTGCGGGCAGCATCTATTTTTGGCTGTATTTTCGCAAGTGGAAAGAGAAGCCGGTCGTCATGAAAGAGA